>JALZNY010000270.1 GCA_030857525.1 Actinomycetota bacterium | reverse complement strand
CGGCCTCAACTTCGCTCCCCGCCTGGCCAACGTGAAGAAGGACTGCTTGGCCTGCGCCCAGCTGGTGCAGTCAGACCCCGAGCTCGGCGACGGCGCGGAGTTCAAGGGCAAGCCCGACTTCAGTCCCACGCGATTGGTCCAGCCCGGTCTCGGGCTTCCCCCGGTGGCCGTTCCCGGGTCGGAGGCCGACAACAAGTACAGCCCATTCGTGAGCATCGAGGGCACTGGCATCGTCTATGACGCCCCCATCGTGGCCACCGGGGATGGACCCTTCGACATCGTCGCCCACGACACCACGCTCGACCGCGTGTTCGCCATCGACACCGAGAACATGACCGTAGACCTCTCGTTCATCCGAGGGTTCTCGGGCGGCAAGCACATCTTCTACATGAGCTTCGAAGCCTCGGCGCCCGGGACCGCCACCCTGGAGCGCTCGACGTTCGCTCCTGTCCTCGGCTTCACCCCCTCGCCCGACCAGGGGTTGGATCCCGAGAGCTCCCGAGCGGCGTTGTTCAACTTCTTGAACGGCCAGACCGGACCTGCCAGCCCACCGGCACAGGGCATTCCCCACGTGCTCATCGACGGCAAGGCGGCGCTGGATACCGGCCCCCAGAACCCGGAGCTGTCGGAGGCCCTTCGCCAGGGCGGCGATTTCCACGCCGTCCTCGACTTCTTCCCGACGTTCGAGGATCGCGAGCTGGCTGAGCTCTACACCCCGCTGTGGGACGTCCAGTTCGGCCAGTGGAGCGAGGAAGCGGTGGCCGCCGACCTGAACACCGCCCAGACCGACGGGAACCAGATCCGCCAGCTGGCCGTGCAGGGGCTGTTGACCTCCCCGGGTGGGGCTCCCCTGGCCTCGAACCGAGAGGTCGTCAACTGCCCGGTGTTCGGCTTCGCCGACGAAGTGCCCACCGGCCCCCAGGCCGAGAAGCCGCCCAGCCAGCCCTAGTTGGCTGGTGTCAACGGGCCGCACGCACGTGTTCAACACCAGCCACCTAGCTTCAGCGGGCGAGGTCGAGCACGATCGATGCGCAGGGAGCCCCACGGGTACGCAACCCGAGGGGCTCTCTGGGCGCGCCTGACGCTCAGTTTCGTTGCCCGGTCGGATGGAAGGCGTAGCCCGAACCCCACACCGTGCGGATGAGCGCAGGGGAGGCTGGGTCGAGCTCGATCTTCTCCCGCAACCGGCGGACGTGCACGGTGACGGTCGACCCGTCGCCGACGGTGTAACCCCAGACCTGCTCGAGCAGCGTCGCCCGGTCGAACGAGGTGAACGGCCGATGCACGAAGTAGAGCAGCAGCTTGAACTCCAAGGCGGTGAGGGCCACCGGTTCCTCCCGGACCCTCACCTGACGGGTGCGCTCGCTGATCGTTACCGGACCAGCCACCACACAGCCATCGCTCTCCTCCACCGACCGGCGCCCGCAGCGGCGGAGCACCGAGGTGACCCTTGCGGTCAGCTCCGTCGGCGAGACCGGCTGGGGCACGAAGTCGTCGGCGCCGTGGTTGAGCCCGTGCACCCGGTCGTTCTCATCGGCCATCGCGCCGAGCATCACGATCGGCACGTCACTGCGGAAACGAAGTCGCTGGAACAGCGCCAAGTCGATGACCCCCGCCGGGCAGACGTCGAGCACGACCAGGTCGGGCTGCGACCGCTCGGTGATGGTGAGCGCGGCGACCTCGTTGCCGGCGACACCGACGTGATAGCCCGCTTGTTGGAGGCGTCGGGCGGTGCGGCTGGCCAGCATGGACTCGAGGCCCACCAACAGGACCCTGACCTCGGCCGTCGTGTCGGCCCGGCCGCCGTTCTGGGTCCACGTCGACGGCCCGGGACGACGCTCCAGCACCACCGCACCACCAGTCCGGCTCGGTGGCTCGGCCGGGGTGGGTCTCTCGCTCATCACCACATTCTGCTCGTTGGCGACGTCACGTGCAGAACCCCTTGCGCCACGGTCGGCGTGGTCTGCCAGAAAGGGGAGGTCGGCACCGGCGGGAGCGTGACCGACAGGAGCCGGATCGACTGCTTCTGGTCCGGGCCTCAGGCCATCTGACGGGCGAGCTCCTCGAAGGCGGGACCGTAGGCCTCGCTGTAGGTGGGGAAGAGGTGCACCACCCCGGTGAGCACCGACAACGGCACCTCGGCCCAGATGGCGAGTGTGGCCTCGCCGATCCACTCGTCGGCGTGCGGTCCGATGGCGGCCGCGCCGATCAGGATCCGACGGTGCCGGTCAGCGGTGAGGACGAGGCGGCCCCACGGCTCACCGTCACTACCGGCCCGGGCGGTGTCGGACACATCGAAGGTGCTGGTGATCACGTCTAGGCCCTGCTCGTGCGCCGCAGCTCGATCGATGCCCACCGAGGCGACGGCAGGGTCGGTGTAGACCCCCCGGGGGATAGCGCGGTAGTCGCTGGTCAGCCCTGCACCGAAGAGGTTGGAGACCACCACCTTGGCCTGGTAGTTGGCGCCGTGGGTGTAGGGCACGGTCCCGGTGACGTCGCCCGCGGCCCAGAGGTGCTCCTGGCCGAACACTCGACCTCGCTCATCGATCGAGATCCCTTCGTCGCCTATGTCAAGGGCCTCGAGCCCGATCCCTGAGGTGTTGGGCGTGCGTCCGGTCGCCAACAGGATCCGCTCCGCCTCGACGTCAGCGCCGTCGCTGAGATGCAGCCGGGCACCGCGGGCGCAGGGCTCGGCGGACACAACCGCGGTGTCGAGGCGCACGTCGATGCCATCCGCGGCCAGGACCGACGCCAGGACGGCGGCGACGCTCGGCTCCTCGGCTCCGAGAAGCTGTGACATCGGTTCGAGCACGGTGACGGCCACGCCGAAGCGACCATAGGCTTGGGCCAGCTCGCACCCGATGGCCCCGCCCCCGAGCACGGCCAGGGACGAGGGCTGGGCACCAGAGGTCAGCGCCTCCTCGCTGTTCCAGGTGGGGACGCCGTCGAGGCCCTCGATCGCCGGTCGGCGGGGAGCGCTCCCCGTGGCGATCACCAGGTCGGTGTAGCCGTAGTGGCGTTCTCCGACGGCGATCACACCGGGTCCGGTGATCCGGCCCCTGCCCCGCACCAGGCGCACGCCGAGGTCCTCGAGCCCCTTGGCCTTGTCCCGGTCATCGCCATGGTTGGCCACGATGTCGCGACGGCGGATCGCCTGGGCCAGGGCACGGACCTGATCGCCGGGGGATACGTCGCCTCCGGCTCCGAGCTCCTTCGCCCGGCCCATGAGGTGGCGGACCTCG
>JALZNY010000269.1 GCA_030857525.1 Actinomycetota bacterium | reverse complement strand
GGGCGGGCCCCAGGCCCCCTCCCAGGAGCGACGCGGGGAGGTGGCGGCCGAGCATGGTCGGCCACGACCACGGACCCGCCGCACGGGCGGTCCCGGCCGGTCGACGACGCCGTCACGGTGGAGCAGGCGGTCCTGGCTGCCGCCCGTGCCTTTCACGCAGGGGACGACGCCGCCTACGCGAGGCACCTGGCCGACCTTGCAATCGGTGGGATCACACCACGGTCTCGTCGGCTCGTGGCCCTGACCGAGCAGGTGCTCGAGCGCCTGCTGGAGGCGGCTATCGCCTCGGCCTGGGTGCGGGGTTGGCAGCCCGCCGACGTGGATCGGGTGGTCAGGCGCCGGCTGAGCGTACGCCACGTCGCCCCCGCCGCGGCCGCCATCGCCCGGCAACACCGTCGCTACGCGGCCGCCACCGTCGACGCCTCATGGCGGGCCCAGCTGCAGGGGATCGGGGCGGATCCGTGGGCCCCGGCGCCGGCGCAGGATCGAGCTGGCGACGACGCCAGCCTGCCCCTGGATCTGGGGCCCGAGGAGCAGGCCGGAGGTGCCGACGACGTGGACGCGATGCATCGCGAGCTCGTCGAGGTGCTCTCGGTGCTGTCGTGGCTGCCGGAGCTGCCCCGGCTGGGGCCGTTGCCCGGCCAGGCTCGCTCCGGTTCGGCCCGCTCCGGCTCGGCCAATCGGGCCGGTCCGGTCGATGGCCGGGTGCTGGAGCGAGTGCGGGCCCTGCTGGCCAAGGCCGAGTCGACCACCTTCGTCGAGGAGGCCGAGGCCTTCACCGCCAAGGCCCAGGAGCTGATGGCCCGCCACGCCCTCGACCGGGCCATGGTGGAGGGCGCCGGCCCCGGCAACGGCCCCGGCAACGGTCCCGGGGGGCGCCGCATCGGCACCGACGACCCCTACGCCCAGCAGAAGTCGCTCCTCCTCGCCCAGGTGGCCTCGGCCAACCGGTGCCAGTCGGTGTGGTCGGCTGAGCTGGGCTTCTCCACCGTCTTCGGCCACGGAACCGATCTCGACGGCGTCGAGCTGCTCTACACCTCGCTGCTGATCCAGGCCACCACCGCCATGGCCGCCGCCGGCTCTCACATCGACCGCTACGGGCGTTCCCGCACCCGCTCGTTCCGTAGCTCGTTCCTGGCCGCCTATGCCCAGCGCATCGGCGAGCGGCTCCGGGAGAGTGTCGACATCGCCGAGGCCGCAGGCGCCGAGGAGCACGGAGCGGGGTTGTTGCCGGTGCTGGCCGCTCGCGACCAAGCGGTGGAGGACGCCGTAGGAGCCGCCTTCCCGAAGATGAGGCAGTACTCGGTCCCGGCCAGCAACCGCGCCGGGTGGGTGGCCGGCACTGCCGCCGCCCAGGTGGCGCGGCTCTCCGCCTACGACGAGGTACAGCGCCAGGCGTCGGCGTAAGAGGGTGCGCCCGTTGTGTAGGTGCTACGAGGCTGAGTGCCGCTCCATGGCTGCCATCTGCGACGACCGCTCCGCCACCGATCGACAAGCTGCCACCAGCGCAGGAACGAAACGCTCGGGGGCACTGACGCAGGCGTCGTGTCCGGCCTCGACCTCGTGCACGGTCGTGTCGGGGAGGGCTCGGCCCAGGGCGTGCTGGCGGCGGGGGAGCACCTGGCGGTCGGCCGTCGTCACCACCACGGCCGTAGGCACGTCGATCTCGCCCACCCACTCCCGGGAGTCGAAGCGACCCAGCGCCTGGCCGGCTTCGAGCACTGCGGTGGGGTCGTTGCGGTGCAACTCGTCGAGGATCCACGCCTGCAAGGAGCAGTCGGCCACTCGGCGGCCCAACACCCGGCGGGCGAGTCGCCGCCGCAGTGGCGCCGGGGTGAGGCGCGAGGCCAGGGCCAGCCCACCCAGGGCGGCGAAGTAGCGCCGTTCCACCGGGCTCTCGGTGAACACCGCGCTGGTGGAGCACAGCACCAGCCCGTCCAGCGCCTCGCGCTGCTGGCGCCACAGCAGCTGGCCGATGCACCCACCCATGGAGTAGCCCACAGCGAGGACGGGTGCTCCTGCCTCCAAGTCGAGCTCGTGCAGCAGCGCCGCGGCGTCGCCGGCACAGTCCTCCAGGCTGAACCGGGCCGGGGTGCGCAGGCCGCGACCGTGGCCCCGGTGGTCGATGGTCACCACCCGGAAGTGGCGACCCAGCTCCTCGAAGCAGGCGAACCAGGTCAGGTCCGAGCCGGCGGTCCAGCCGTGCAGCAGGAGCAGGGTCGGCGCGCCCGGTGGCCCTTGGATCTCTCGCACGAAGGTGGTGCCCCGGCCGGGGAGCTCGACGGGGCGACCGGGTGGGAGCAGGGGACCGTCGACCATGGCGCCCGGGGGGTCAGCGTTGCTCGATGGAGATGATCTCTATGTCGAGCTGGTTGCCGTTCACCTCGTAAGTCCGGCGGTCGCCGACGGCGGCGCCCATGACCGCCCGGCCGAGGGGCGAGCCGGGCGACAGCACCTCCAGGTCGTCGTGGCGCTCCTCGATCGATCCGACGAGGAAGCGCTCGGTGGTCTCGTCGCCCTCGAAGCGCAGCTCGACGACCGTGCCCACGGCCACTGCGGTGGTATCGGCCGCGGCCGGGTCGACCACCACGGCATCCACGATGGTGCCTTTGATCTGGCGGATGCGGGCCTCCATCTTGCCCTGCTGCTCCTTGGCCGCGTGGTAGTCGCCGTTCTCCGAAAGGTCGCCGAGCGCCCGAGCCGCCTCGATCTTGTGGGCGATGTCGATCCTGCCCTCGCCGGTGAGCTCCTCGAGCTCGGCCCGAAGCCGATCGTAGGTGGTGCGCGACAACTCCTGTCCTTGAACCATCCTCCGAGGGTACCGGCGAGGTACGGCGTGCCCATCACGGTCTGACCATCGAAAGTGGGTTGACGAGACAGTGAGAGATCGTGGAAACTGGAGAACGATGCCCGACCTCTCCACCGCCACCGTACGAATCATCATGTGACACACGCCCCGTGCCGGCGTGTGTTTCTCGACCGTCCCTCTGTGGGCGGTCTTTCCATTCCTGGGAGCAGAACATGACCTACAGAATCGGCGTCATCGCCGGTGACGGGATCGGCCCCGAGGTGGTGGCCGAGGCCCTCAAGGTGGTGGCCGCCACCGGCGTCGAGCTCGACTTGGTCGACCACGACCTGGGCGCCCGGCGCTACCTGGCCACCGGCGAGGTGCTGCCCGAGGCCGAGCTCGACGAGCTGCGTGGCCACGACGCCATCCTGCTCGGCGCCGTGGGCGATCCCCGGGTGG
>JALZNY010000268.1 GCA_030857525.1 Actinomycetota bacterium | reverse complement strand
GTCGTGATCGACGTCGATCCGCGCCATGGAGGTAACGCCTCCATCTCGAACCTTGAGGGCGAACACGACCTCCTCCCCACCACGCTGACCTGCCGGACCGGAGGATCCGATGGCGGCTTGCATCTCTGGTTCCGTCGCCTGTCAAGGGCCATCAGGATCTCCCCGTCGGTGGCCACGAGATCTCCCCGCACACGGCCACCAGAACTACCCGCTGGCGGTCATGAGATCTCCCGTGGGCATCAGCTGAGAGGCGCCACCCCCTTGCCCGAGCTGGCCTGGGCGAGGCGGACGCTGTCACCAGTGGTGGCCACCAAGGGAACGCAAACGGTCATTGCTTGACACTGCCTCCTCAGGGTCGTTGCTTCCTCGGGGTGATCGTGGCCTCGATCGGCGACCGGGGGTTTGAGCGTCGGTGGTGTTGGTGTCGTCAGGTTGGTCGTCGAGGGGGATACGAAGTCGGATCTCGACGTTCCAGCCGGCGACGCGGACCTCGTCGATGACGAGGCGGATCAGCTTCTGGCGTTGATCGAAGTCGAGCCCGTCGAGAGCGGCAGCGGCTCGTTCGGCGAACGCGCCGATGCGTTGACGGAGCCGGTTGTCCTTGGCGAGCGCGCTGCGCTGGTCGGCGAGGGACTGTCGCTGGCTGTCGATGGTGGACCGCCGGATGTCGAGTTCCTTGGCTCTGCTCTGCAGGTCAACCAGGTCGATCAGCCCGCCCTGGTAGAGGTCGACGAGACGGTCGCGTTCGGCTTTGCCAGCGTCGGCCTTGCGGTCGAGGCGGGACAGTTGAGCGCCGAGGAGTTCGTCGTCGGGCGTGGGGGCTCGGGTGGTCACGGCGTGCTCGCCCGCCAGGAGGACCTCGGGGTGCAGGAGCGCGTCGCGGACCTGGTCGAACACGAACGCGTCGAGTTCGTCGGCCCGGATGTTTCGCTCGGGACAGCGCCGATCTTGGCCGCCGGCGCGGAGCGGGTCATGGTTGCGGCAGTAGTAGTAGCGGTGGATGGTGCCGTTGCGGCCGCGCATCTTGTGACAGCTGACCCCAACGCTGCAGGTGCCGCAGCGAATGAGGCTGCGTAGCAGCCATGCGCCGGGCTCGGCGTTGCGGGGACTCCACTTCGAGTTGTCCCGGGTGACCCGGCTGGCCGCTTCGAAGATGCCGTCGCTGACGACGGGGGGCACCGCGATCGCGATCCAGTCTTCGCGGGGTCGGGCCACTTGGCGGTGGTGGCGGCCGGGCCGGGGATCGGGGACGGACTCGGTCTTGTTCCAGTACACCCGCCCGATGTAGGCCTCGTTGTGCAGCAGCCGCCCGATGGTGGATGTGCCCCACACCGGTTTGCCGGAGGGGGTGGGAACGCTGTCGGCGTTGAGGCGGCGTGTGACCTCCCGGGTGGAGTGCCCGCCGGCCACGTAGTCATCGAAGATGCGCCGCACCACGGCTGCTTCTGGTTCGTAGATAACCAGGTGGGCGGGACCGGTCGCCGAGCGGGCCACCCGCCGGTAGCCATACGGGGTCTTCCAGGCGAGCACCTCACCGGAACGGGACCGCCAGAGCTTGCCCCGCCGGTAGCGCTCGGCGATCTTGGCCCGCTCGTATTCGGCGATGACGCCCTGGACCTGGGTCAGCAACCGGGCCTGGGGGTCGTCGTCGATGGTGGGAGCATCCGCGAAGCGGACGGTGACACCGTGGCGGGCCAGCTCGTCGAGCACGATGACTTGGTAGGCGTAGACGCGGGCCAGGCGGTCCGGGGACAGGCACCACACCGCGTCGATCACTCCGGCCTCGGCCGAGTCGCGCAGAGCGTCGAGGCCGGGCCGGTCCAGCCGGGCTCCGGAGTGGCCGTCATCGACGAACTCGGCGACGAGGTCGTGGCCCTCGGCGCTCACCAGATCGCGAAGCGCGGCCAGCTGCGAGCCGATCGTGCCTCTGGCTTCTTGGGCTTCGGTGGACACTCGGGCGTAGACGGCGACTCTCATCGGTGTGCCTCCTTGGTGATGACGGCGAGGTCAACGGGCGCGGTGAGCAGCAGCTCGAACCCGGCCGCCAGCGCGTCCAGGCGAGGATCGGCATGTGGGGTCCACGGTGGGCGGGTGGCCCCGACCACGCTGGCCGCGAAGACCGGCTCGGCGTTGGGCCAGGCGATGAGCCCGGCCAGGCCACGACGCTCGAACCGGCCAGCGGCGATGCTGGAGGTCTCGTCGCCAGCGAGCACTGCCCGGCGCAGAGTCTCGTAGTCGGCCTGGGCCGCTTCGGCCGCTGGCCAGAACAACCTCATGGCCGACGGGCCCGTTCGACGGTGCGACGGTGCAGGGTCACCCCGAAGGTCGCAGTGACCGCGTCGGCGACCTCCGCACCGGAGAGGAACGGGTCCGCTGCGGTGATGAACGCCGAGATCTCCGGGGTGAGCTTGAGCGCTCCCCGCCGCCCGCGACGCTCGTCGACCAGGCCGGCCATGCCCGCCTCCTCGAACGCCGTGGCCACCAGGTAGAAGGCGGCCCTCGAGTAGCCATGCGCTGCCGCCGCGGCCGTGACCGCCGTCCCGTCCACAACGTGGGCGCGCAGCATCTCGTACTTCACTTGGACCTTGTCCTCGGCCAGGAAGAACGGCCGGGTCCCGTCGAACAACCCGGCACTGACCCGACCCGAGTCGTGGTGCACCAGCCCCGACACCTCCAGCGCTCTGCGTCGTGCTGCCGCACTCACCGTTCACCTCGCACCCCCCGACCCTACCCCGATCCAAACTACATGTCTAGTATTTATAGCCGCCCCATCCGTCCATGCGCACCGAGGCTGGACCAGTCTCGGCCCACCGGCCCATAAACGAAGGCCCATGGCTTCCAGGAGCCTGGCAAGCGACAGAGGGCGCTAGACACTGCGGTCGTCATTGCTAGACACATTCGGGTTGACCGGCGGGCGACGCAACGCCCGACGCCGGACCTCTCGCCGGCTGTAGATGCCCGCCGACCCAGCATCCAGCCGCAGAGTGACCTCGAAGATCAGCTTTGCGTTCCGCTGTTGGCCACCGAAGGGGAGTCGTTCCGCATGAAGGAAGCCCGCACGAGAGGAGGCCGGCCGGGACAGAAAACGGACTGATCACACCCCGAGGGGTGGGGACTTTTCGTGGCCACCAGCGGGGACTTCTACTTGGCCATTGACATCTGCCGATGTCAAACGGGCTCGCCTCAGCGTTCAGCCGAGGTCGACGATCTCCCAACCGATGCCCTCGGCGTCAAGGACCGTTGGGAGAAT
>JALZNY010000033.1 GCA_030857525.1 Actinomycetota bacterium | reverse complement strand
TCGACCACGGGCGCCCTCCGGTCCTACCAGGAGCGGGCCGGCGTGCCCCGCACCGGCATCCTCGACACCGCCACCCTGGCCGTACTCATGAGGCCGTTCAACCCCCCGATCCAAGGCCTGCCGCCGCCCGACGGTGTCGCACTGGGCCTCCTCCGCCTCGGCAACTAGACGTACCGTTCCCGGCTGGCTACGGGGCCTGGTTCCACTCGGTCCAGCCTGCGCCGGTGCGGCCGTCGAGTGCGGTGTAGCGGCACAGCGCCCGGGCCAGGTGACTGGCTCGCCCGTCCAGGCCGGCGACGAGGACGGGGGCGGGATGGCGGGGGTCGACGGCGAGGTGCAACCCGTCGACCAAGGCCAGCCGCCCCGGTGTCGGCCGGCGGCCAGAGCTGAGACGGCTGAACGATCCTGAGCAGTCGGCGTGCCAGCAAGTGCCGTCGTCGAACCGACCGCTCGTGGTGCACCAGTCCTGGCTGTGCCGCAGCGGGTCGCCCCAGGCGTGGCTGCGCCCGCCCCAGCCGTCGAGGGCGATGACCTCGGAGCCCACCAACACCTCGCCCTGCACCAGGCACGGCAGGTAGTACCCCAAGGGATGGGAGTGGTCGGTCGAGGGGCCCGTCGTCTCCCACTCGAGATCGAGGCCGAGAGCCGTACGATCACCCCGCACGGCACCAAAGGCCTCGGTCGGGTCGTCGAGGGCGACGCCGAACGCCTCGAGGCCCACGCTCCAGTGCTCGAGCGGGGTCTCGCAGGTGGCCGAGGTCCACAACCCTTCGGCCCGGAGGTCGAGGTCTCGTCCCCGGGGCAGGGCGACCTCGTGGTCCACGACGGTGACCAGCGGCCGGCCCTCCCCCACCAGTGCGGCCCAGAACCACGCCACACCGTGCTTGGGCTGGAGGGTGAGACGGACGTAACCCCCCAGCTCGCCGCCGGCGGTGTGGAAGTCGAAGTGCCACGACTCCTCCCAGTCGGACTCGTGCCCGCCGGGATCGTGGCGCCCGTCGTCCTCGGGGCGAGGCTCCATGGGCCCGACAGTAGCGATGGGGTCGCCGTGGGCCGGCACCTGCGAGGATGGCGAGATGGCCCGCTTCCTCAGCCCCGAGTGGATCGACGAGGCATCTGCGGCCGCAGCATCGAGTCCCGAGCTGACCGAGGCCGCCGCCGGGGTCCACCTCGTCGTCCAACAGATGGTGACCGGAGGACCCGATGGCGACGTCGCCTATGTGGTGAGCATCGACGACGGCTGCGTCTCCCTCCGAGCGGGAGAAGACGACGCCGCCGAGGTCACCTTCACCCTCGACTGGGACACGGCGGTGGCCATGGCCACGGGCTCGTTCGGCGCTCAGGATGCCTTCACCACCGGACGCCTGCGACTGGGAGGCGACGTCGGCGCCCTTCTCCGCCACGGCCCCGCGCTCGCTGGCCTCGACACCGTGTTCGCCAGGGTCAGGGAACGAACGACCTACTGACCCTCGCCTACTACTCCCAGCTCGTGCTGCTGTCGCTCAAGCCAACGATGATGGCGATGATCACGACCAGCACCAAGGCGCCGATCCCCACCCAGCCGAGCACGATGCCGGCGGTGGCGAAACCTGCTCCCTGCTCGTTGCGCTCGGCGATCTGACGCTTGGCGATGTAGCCGAAGACCAGGGCCAGGATCGAACCGATGCCGTTGATCCACAAGATGCCGAGCACCATCGAAGCGATGGCCATCCCGTTGTTGGGCCGAGGCGGGGCGTACGGCGGCAGGGCGTAGGGCGAGGGCGGTGGCACCGGGCCACCAGGCTGGGGCCACTCGTTCGGCGATGTCATCGACGGCTCCCCTTGTGCGTGCTCAGCTAGGGCCCATCCTGCCACGCCAGCCCGGGGCGTCGGCGCGGGCGGCGGGTGGTCAGGAGCCCAACGCGGCGGTCGCCCGGAAGAGGGACAGGATGAAGGGCAGGACGAAGAACAGTGCGAACGTCGCCGCTCCGATCCAACCGAGCACGATGCCGGCAGTGGCCAGTCCGGCGCCGCCCTCACCCCGCTCGGCGATCTGGCGCTTGGCGATGTAGCCGAAGACCAGGGCAAGCACGGATCCGATCCAGACGATCCAGAGGATCCCGAGCACCATCGACGCCACAGCCATCCCGTTGGTCGGCCTGGCTGGCGGATGGCCGTAGTACCCGCCTGGCGGGTACTGGCCGCCCTGCGCCGGCGACGTCCACCTGAGCGAAGGCGGCAGTGGAGGTGGCTGTGGCTGGCCCCACTGGTCCGGCGATGACATCGGCTGCTCCTCCGTTGCAGGAGTGCGTAAGGCTACTCCGCCACAGTCGCTGGCTACCTCACGAGAACTGGAATACGTTGGTCTACTCCGCTGCCCGTCGGAGGGGTGCCGGGCACCTCCGGCACCTCCGGTACGTCCGGGGTCCCCGGCGTCGCCGCCGTCCCAGGAGTCTGATTGCACGTGCCGTGGAATACGGTGACGTCGGCGCCACCGAGCTTCACGCCCAGTCCACTAGCGAGGTCGTCGATCAGCTGGTTTGCCGGGCCAAGTGCAGCATTGATGGTGTTCAACAGGTCGGTCTGGAATGAGGCCGAGACACCGATCCCTAGCAGGTTCACACCGAGCGACAGGTCTCCGCGCAAGGGAGCTGCCAGGTCGACCGGCAACGGGCTACCGACGGCCGCGGGATCCTGTCCACCGATGGTCTTGGTGTTCTCGTCGTCGTATACCGGCTGGTAGGCCATCGACACCCCGCCCGGGCCCGTGCCGGGCAGAACCGTCGAGCTCTCGGCAGTGGCGCTCACCAGACCGGCCACGTCGACCACTCGGGCCGGCGACAACGCACCAGTGAAGTCCGGAGCCAAGAGCGCCTCGGCGCTGGCCGAGCCGATCGCCGCCCGTAGTACGTTCGTGGTCACATTGACATCGACTCGCGTGGCCTGACTGAGTCCATCCGTGTCCGAACAGGACATGCTGGTCACGATTGCGCTGGCCTGCCCGGCATCGATCGCTACAGGGAGCCGTACCGTCGCTTGGCCGAGGTTCACGCCGAGCGCACCGGTGATGGGCACGGTCTGGGCGAGGGTGAGATCGACGAGCATCCGTAGCTGGGCTGTCGAAACGGTGATTCCTGGCGGACCGAGCGCTTCTCTCGGCGACTCGACGAGGGCGAATCGCACGGTCGCTGCTTGGATGGCGACGGGCAGGGATGCCGAATCGAGGTTGAAGCTGAGCACGTTGTTCCGGTTGGCAGCTTCCGCCCCGGCCAGGATGAGGTCGTAGACGTTGAAACGAGCGGCCGCGGCAGCACCCGGTTGACCCTGCTCGATCCCCATCAGCTCTCCGAGATTGACGACTGTGGAGTTGGTAGCGACAGCCTCAAGAGAGGCAAGAGCCGTCGTCGCCCTCGCCGTCGACGGCCCACTCTCGCTGTCGAGGGCGTCTGCGGTGGCGGCGATCAGCTGCCCGATCGTCACATCGGTAGATGCCATCTCGTCAACCGAACCGAGGTTCAGCGCCATCGCCAGGTCGTCCAGTCCCACCGTGGTGTCAGCCAGGCCCTGGTAGCTCACCGCATCAAGGGCGACGTTGCCATTAAGCATCGACCCGAGGAGCTTGTTCAGCAGCGGCGACTGGGACGAGTCCAGTCGAGCCAGGAAAGATCCGATACGGAGCCCAGCCAGTTTGGTGACGACGGGACTCCCTGGGGGGGTTCCGGGAGTACCCGGGATCGCAGGCGTCCCAGGTGTTCCGGGGGTACCCGCTCGACCCGTTTGACGGATCTGAGCAACGGACGTCGCGGTGACGTAGGTGTCCTCCGCGGAGAAGGCAAAGAAGCGTGGCGCGAGGTCGGTGACGCTCACTTGAACCGCATCTGGTTCACAGCCGAGTGGGCCGAGAAGAATCTCGGGATCACTGCAGGGCTGAAACTCGCTGGCGGCGTCCAAGACGCCCATCCGGGCGACCAGCGCAATCTTTGGATCAGGACCGTTGACCGTAAAGCCATTGCGACCTGCCGTCCTCTCAGCGGCGGATTGCACTGCCTCTGACGGGAGGACCACCCCGTCAAGGGGCTCTCGATCGAGATCCAGATAGAAGGCGTCGAGATTCAATGACCAGTCGTCATACAAGAGCTGTACAGCATCGAGACTGGCGAGATCGCTAACTTTACGGACATCCCGCTTACGGGACGCGAGTGCGCCAATGTCGACCGAAAGAGCCGCCGCCCCCATGGCCACCACGACCGCGATGGCAGCCATCACCATCACAGCCCCCCGCTCGTCATCGGCCCTTCGGCGAAGAACGTTAATCCTGACTAGAGATCTCATTGGAACCTCGGGGTTGTCATGGGACAGGAGGGGGAGGGAGCTGAATGACACCGGTGCTGGCGATGGTGTCGGGGAAGGCGAGGCCGAATCCTGGGAGAGGCGGCAGGAGGGGAGAGTCCTTGAAGTCGTAGGAGACCGACACCGTGACGCACTCCGAGCCGCCAAGGGCGGCACCGGGGCAGAGAGCCTGAACCGGGTTGATCACCAGAGGTGCATTCGTCGTCTGGGGCGTGAGCGCCGTGATGTCGGATCGGCAGCATTTCGTGCCGAGCCATCCGAGTCCGCTACTCGCGGTGGCGTAGGAATCCTGAATGCTTCCCCCGATGGCGGCTCGCGCCCCCTCGTTGGCGGCGTTGGTGACGCTCTGTTTCAGGGCCAGCATCAGTCCGTAGGCGACCAAGCCGTACAAGAGGGTGAAGAAGAGGACGACCACCAGCGAGAACTCGACTAGTGCCGCTCCACGCTGGTCGTGCCATCGAGGCTCGCGCCTCCACTGGATTCGCATGCCCTCGTATCGGACGCCTCTCGGAGCGCCTTGAGGGTTTCCTGCCGACCCTGCAACCGAGCCCTACCGGGCGAAGACCTCGTCCACCGACAACGAGAACCCGAGCAGCAGCGGCGACGTGAGTAGGTCGCCGCTGCCGAGCTCCAGGGCGACGTCGAACGTCGCGGCGTCCGAGGACGAACGCCGATAGACCAGGACCGACTCGGCCTCGGTGTCGACCAGCCACAGCTCGGGCAGGCCGGCCCGCTCGTAGGTGGCCTTCTTGGCGCCGATGTCGTAGCGCCAGGTGGAGGGCGAGCGGACCTCCACGGCGAGGTCAGGCGGACCGTCAAGGCGCATGGCACCAGAGGCGGGAAGATGCTCGTCCGCCACCCACCACACGTCGGGGGCGAACACGTTGCCGTCGTCGAGGACGACGTTGACCGGGATGCCGGCCCGGCCTCGTCCTGATCGGGCCATCGTCCACTGCCTGAGGGCGTAGGCAATAAGCAGGACGATGTCCTGGTGGCGGAGGCTGGCTTCGGTCACGACGATCTCCCCGTCGATGAGCTGGGTGAAGCGGTGGTCGTGGAGGGGAAGGGCGAGGTACTCGTCGGCCGTGAACCGTTGTCGCGTTAGCGCCACACCACCACGCTACCGACGCCGTGAGACAGCCTCAGCCGAGCAGGCCCAGCTCCTCCACTGCGTCGCGCTCCGAGACCAGCTCGGCGACGGAGGCGTCGATGCGGGCCCGGGAGAAGTCGTCGATCTCCAGCCCGTCCACGATCGACCACTCGCCGTCGACGCACGTGACCGGACCTGATGACACCAGCCCCTCGGGCACTCCGTAGGAGCCGTTGGAGACCACGGCCATCGACGTCCAGTCGCCGTCGCCGGCGGTGCCGAGGACCCAGTCGTGGACGTGGTCGATGGCCGCCGCCGCCGCCGAGGCGGCGCTCGACGCTCCCCGGGCGGCGATGATGGCCGCGCCCCGACCCTGCACCCCAGGGATGAAGTCGCCCTCGAGCCAGGCCCGGTCCGCGCCCACCGCCTCCCAGGCCGACCGCTGGCCCACCCGGGCGTGGAACAGGTCGGGGTACTGGGTGGACGAGTGGTTGCCCCAGATGGTCATCCGGCTGATGTTGCCGACCGGCACCCCCACGCGAGCCGCCAGGCGCGCCTTGGCCCGGTTGTGGTCGAGGCGGGTCATGGCCGAGAAGTGTCGGGAGTCGAGGCCGGGGGCGTTGCGCTGGGCGATGAGGCAGTTGGTGTTGGCCGGGTTGCCCACCACCAGCACCCGCACGTCGGACGAGGCGCTCCGGGCCAAGGCCTGTCCCTGGACCGTGAAGATGGCGCCGTTGGCCTGCAGCAGGTCGGCCCGCTCCATCCCCGCGGTGCGGGGCCTCGACCCCACCAACAGGGCGAGGTCGGCCCCCTCGAAGGCCCGATCGGGCCCGTCGCTGCACGACACTCCGGCCAGAAGGGGGAAGGCGCAGTCGGCCAGCTCCATGGCCACGCCCTCGAGCGCCGGCAGGGCCGGGGGGATCTCCAGGAGCTGGAGGACGACGGGCTGGTCGGGACCCAGCATGTCGCCGGCGGCGATGCGAAAGACCAGGCTGTAGCCGATCTGGCCGGCCGCCCCGGTGACGGCGATGCGGACGGGAGAGGGCGACATCATCCCAGTCAAGCGGGTCGCGCTGCCGCGTCGCGCCCTTCGCCACCGTTAGGGGAAGCCGAGGATCAGGCCGCGGTCGCCTCCGGAGTCGCCGCCGACGCCGAGGAAGCGGGCTCGAGGGCTCGGGCCAGCACCTCCCGGACGTCGGAGGCGAAGGTGATGACCATGGCCGCGCGCACCGCCTCGGGGACGTCGTCGAGGTCGGCCTCGTTGCGGGCTGGCAGACACACCTCGGTGAGCCCGGCCCGGTGCGCGGCCAGCACCTTCTGCTTGACCCCGCCGATGGCCAGGACCTTGCCCTGAAGGGTGACCTCGCCGGTCATGCCCACCACGTGGCGGACCGGGCGTCCGGTGAGCAGGCTCACCAGGGCCGTGGTCAGCGCCACACCGGCCGACGGGCCGTCCTTGGGCACGGCCCCGGCGGGGACGTGCAGGTGGAACCGCCGTCCCTCGAAAGCGGCGTCGTCGATGCCCAGCTCGGCGGCGTGGGAGCGCACGAAGGAGCGGGCGATCTCGGCCGACTCCTTCATGACGTCGCCCAACTGCCCGGTGAGCGACAGGCCCACTTCGCCGGGCATCGACGTGGCCTCCACGAAGAGCACCTCACCCCCGGCACCGGTTACGGCCAAGCCGGTGGCCACGCCGGGTGTGGAGGTCCGCTCGGCCACCTCGGAGTAGAAGCGACGACGTCCCAGCAGGGGACGCAGCCCCTCGGGATCGATCAGCACCGGCTCGGCCTTCGGGGCCTCCACCTCGACGGCCTGCGGCTGGCCGCCATCGCCGTCGTCGACGACGGTGGCGGTGTGGAGACCGGTGCTGGCGCCCGCCACCCGGGTGGCCACCTTGCGCAGCACCCGGCCGAGCTGGCGCTCCAGCTCACGCACGCCGGCCTCCCGGGTGTAGCCCGAGGCCACCTCGGCCACGGCCTCGTCGGACACCTCCACCTCGTCGACCCGCAGGCCGCTGCGCTCCAGCAGCCGAGGCAGCAGGTGGTCCCGGGCGATGGCGACCTTCTCCTCGTCGGTGTAGCCGTCGAGGCGCACGACCTCCATGCGGTCGAGCAACGGTCCGGGGATGGTCTCCAAGACGTTGGCGGTGGCGATGAACACCACGTCGGACAGGTCGAGGTCGATCTCCAGGTAATGGTCCCGGAAGGTGTGGTTCTGGGCCGGGTCGAGGACCTCGAGCAGGGCCGACGAGGGGTCACCCCGCCAGTCGTTGCCCACCTTGTCGACCTCGTCGAGCAACAGGACGGGGTTCATGGCCCCGGCCTCGGTGAGGGCCCGCACGAAGCGTCCCGGACGGGCACCCACGTAGGTACGCCGGTGGCCTCGGATCTCGGCCTCGTCCCGCACGCCGCCCAGCGCCACCCGGGCGAAGGGGCGACCCATGGCCCGGGCCACCGACTGACCGAGCGACGTCTTGCCCACGCCCGGAGGACCGACCAGGGCCAGGATGGCGCCGGAGCCCCGGCCTGCGCTGCGACCGGTGGGCGCGCCCGCAGACGCACCGGCAGTCGTGTCGGTCGTGTCAGGTCCCGATGACGGCCCGAAACCCCGCTCGGCCCGCAGCTTGCGCACCGCCAGCAGCTCGACGATGCGCTCCTTGACGTCGTCCAGCCCAGCGTGGTCGGCGTCGAGCACGGCTCGGGCCGAGGCCAGGTCGAGGGGGTCGTCGGACCGCACCGACCACGGCAGCTCCAAAACCGTGTCGATCCAGGTGACGATCCACCCGTGCTCGGGGCTCTGGGGGCCGGTGCGCTCCAGCTTCTCCAGCTCCCGCTCGACGGCGGCCCGCACCTCCTCGGGAGCGCCCGACTCCTCCAGGCGCGTCCGGTAGCCGGCGATGATGTCGTCGTCGCCCTCACCCAGCTCGGCCCGGATGGCCTCCATCTGGCGGCGCAGGACGTGCTCGCGCTGGGTCTTGTCGATCCCCTCGGCCACGCCCCGATTGACCTCGTCGCGCACGGTCACGTCGGCCAGCACGTCCTTGGCCCAGGCCAGCACCTTGGTAAGGCGGGCCTCCACGTCGGTGGCCTCCAGGACCTCCACCTTCTGCTCCAGGCTCAGCTCGGGCAGGTAGAGGGCGGTATCGGCCACCGCACCGGGATCGGTGATGCCCCGCAGGCCCTCCGCCAATCGGCTGGCGCCCCGGTGCTCGAGGATGGCCTCGACCACAGCCCGGTACTCCCGGGCCAGCTCCCGGCTGCGCTCGCTCACCGCGGCCCCCTCGGCGGACTCGCCGACGGGCTCGACCGAGACCCACAGGCCGTCGCCCTCATCTCCGACGCCGGCGCCGATGACAGCTCGTTCCAGGCCCCGCACCACCACGGCACGATGGCCGCCGGGCAGCTCGCCCACGTCTTCGATCTTGGCGATGGTGCCCACCCGCGCGTAGTGCCCGCCGAGCTTGGGGACCAGCAACAGCCGGCCCGAGCGGCGCTGGGCCGCCTCGACCGCGGTGCGGGCCTCGGGGGTCTCCAGCACGATGTTGACGACCATGGTGGGACCGACCACGCCGCTGGTCAGCGGCAGGACCGGCAGGGTGAAGGTCTGGGTGTCAGGCATACCTGTTGTAACGATGATTACAGGACGCCTATTCCACCTCGGGATCTCAGGCGAAGAGGCTGGCCACCTCCAAGCGGCTGCCCGGAAAGGTGTGTGGGGAGACGACGCTCCCGGCACGCCACTCCTGCACATGGCTGTAGCCGTCGGGAGTGGGACCGAGGAACACGTGTACCACCTCGTTGGGAATGTCGACGATCCACAGCTCGGGGATGGCGAAGCGGGCGTAGAGGAGGGCCTTCACCGCGCGGTCGTAGTCGAGGGAGGAATCAGCGACCTCGATCAGAAGCAGCACGTCGGCGGGTCGGGGGTGGAGCCTGGTGTAGGCGTCGGCCCGCGGACGGAGCAGCATGAGATCGGGTTGAGGCTCCGACATGTCGTCGAGGTGAACCGGGTTCTGCAC
>JALZNY010000032.1 GCA_030857525.1 Actinomycetota bacterium | reverse complement strand
CGCCCGATCGGTAGTAGCCGTAGCCGTAGCCGAAGCCGTACAGGTCCTCCTGCTCGACGCCGTTGAGCACCGAGCCGATCAGCGGGGCATCGACCTGGCGCAGCAGCTCAACGGCCCGCTGGTACTCCTTGCGGGTGGTACGCCCGGCCGTTCCCACCAGGATGGTGGCGTCGACCATGCGCGACAGCACGATGCTGTCGGTGACGGGCAACACCGGCGGGCTGTCGACGAGCACCACGTCGCACTCCGAGCGCAAGGCCAACAGGACATCGGCGCTGCGTTGGGAGGCCAACAGCTCCGAGGGGTTGGGGGGCGGGGGTCCGGAGGCGAGCAGGGCGAGGCGGCCCTGGCCCGGTACGGCCTGGAGGGAGGCCGACAGCGGGATCTCGCCCAGGAGCACCGACGTGAAGCCGGTGGCGTTGGTGAGGCCGAAGAACTCGTGGATGCGGGGGCGACGCAGGTCGCAGCACACCACCACGACCCGCTGGCCGGAACCGGCCAGGGCTACGGCCAGGTTGGCCAGGGTGGTGGTCTTGCCCTCAGAGGCATTGGGGCTGGTGAGTTGGACTACCTGGATCGGATGTTGGAGGCCGATGAACTGGACCGAGGTCCGCAGCGATCGGTAGGCCTCCGCCACTGGCGATGCCGGCTCGGTCAGCGAGACCACCTGGGGCTTGGTCCGGTCCTTCCAGTTGGCCAACACCGGGATGAGGGCCAGGGTGCCCAGGCCACCCGTCGCCCGTTCGAGGTCGTCCTTGGTCTTGACCGTATCGTCGAGCTGCTCGCGTACAAAGGCCAACCCCACCCCGAGCATGAGCCCCACCACCAGAGCCAACAAGGCGTTGCGCACGGGGGTGGGCTCCACCGGCGATGCCGGTTCCACCGCCCGGCTCACCAACCGAACCCCCCCGGACTCGGTTAGGTTGCGAGCGAGCTGGAGCTGGTCGAGCTGCTCGGCGTAGCTGGACTGGCGGGCCAGGAGCGACGCTCGCTCTGTGCTGGTCTCCTCTTCGGACACCGGCCCGAGCTCCTGGATCTGCTGTTCGAACTCGTCCACCTTGGCCTGCACCTGCTCACCAGCCGCCAACAGCTCCGCCACCAACTGCTCCCGCCTGGTCCTGATGTAGGTCTCGGCGTAGACGTTGGCGACCTCGGCCGCCTCCTGGGGATCGGCGCTCCTGGCGCTGATACGCACGACCCCGGTCTCCCCCACCTGGGCGACGCCTACGTTTGGCTGTAGCCCCAGCTCCTGGGCCGCCGCCTCGCGCACCGAGCGTGATTGCATGACCTCGATCTCGGTCACCACCTTGGGACCGACGACCACACTACGGGGGGCGAGGATGGCTTCGGTCGAACCGATCTCGAACACGACGTCGGCGCTGGCTTCATACACCGGGGTCTGCAACAGCGAGACGGCCAAGGCGCCGACCACAACCCCGACGGTGCAGATCACGATGATGAGCTTCCTGCGCTGCACGACGGCGAGGTAGTCGCGCAGGTCGAGCTGACCCGAATCGGTCTTGGCCATCGCCTGAGCGTAACGGGTGTGCCTTCCCGTATCCCGTCGATCGCAACAAGAGGGCGCTGTGAACGTCGTATCATGGCCGGATGGGCTGGTGTCACGAGTTCGGCGTCGATATCGAGGCCCGTTGTAGTCACCCCATGGCTGCGGGTGTCTCCTCGTGCTCCTGCCCGGAGTGCGGGACGATCTGTCAAGGGCGCTTCGAGGGAGGCTGCGAATCCGTGTGGGCGAGAGGCCCGCGTCCAAACGCCCCGGCTCGGCCGATCACCGTCTTCTCCAAGCCGGCCCGCGCTCTGGCGGGGAACAACGGGACAGCGCCCGGCTCCGACGCCGGCTCCGAGGTCGTGCTTCACGTCAACGACTCGGGCGGGAGGACTCCAGAGAACGGCATCGACAGAGGGCGCGACGCTTCCGCCGCCTCAAGTGAGGAGGCGGGACTTCGGCAGCGGATGGCGCTGGTAGAGATCGCGCTCACCGCCGTAGTTGGCCGTGTCGACCGATTGGTACACATGGAGACGGCCCTCACTGCGCTGGCCGAGCAGGCGGAGCGGTTGGCCACCATGCGGAGTGACCTTGCCTCGTTAGCCCAACGAATGGGTGACCAGGAGCAAAGCCAGGCGTCCCTCCAACGCCACGTCGCCAACCTTGGAAAAGTGGTCGGTCAGCTCGGCTTGGAGGTCGATGACCGCCTCACCCTGGTCGAGATGGTGCTCACGGCCTCGGTGGGTCCGCCCCAATGGGAGGGGCGAGCGGGAGCTGAGCCGCCGGCGGAGGCAGCCAGCTCCGGCTGACCTCGGTCCAACTCTCTCGCCGCCGCCGTCGTCTTCGAGCGGGGGGTACGCTCCCTCGTCGTGACGCCGGTCCGCCAATCGCCCGGTCGCTTCGTGGCTGGTGCGGCGGTGCTGGCCATCGCCGTCGGCCTCGGTTCGCTTCTTCCGACAGCGCTCTCCGTGTACCTGGTGCGCGACATCGCACTGTTGCTCTCTGCGGCAGCGGTAGCGGGACTTGCCTGGGCAAATCCGAGGTTCTCCATCGGCGCGGTGGTGGCCGCCTTCGTCTTCTCGGGACTCCTGAGGCGCCTGGTGCCTGCCGCCGACCCCGCCTCGGATATGGCGGCCATCTTTCCCTTCCTCGTTGCCCTCCCCCTGGCGATTCACGGCGCCAGGTTCAAGAAGCCCGCTGCGATCGTCGTGCTGCTGCTCTGGGCGACCGTGGGTGCTGCCCTCTCACTTCGCACCCCCCTTGTCAGCCTCGGCGGCTGGCTGAACCTCGCCGTACCCCTGCTCGCCGCCTTCGGCATCAGGAGCATCCCCTCCGGGATGAAGATCTTCGCCCAGGCAACGGTCATCTGTGGTGCGATGGCGGCGACCTATGGCATCGTCCAGTACGTCGTCCCCTTCCGCTGGGATGTCACTTGGTTGGCTGGGTCCGGAATCAGCAGCGCAGGAACGTTCGGAGAATCCAACTTCCGACCCTTCGCCACCCTCCCGGCTCCCCAGACCGCAGCCATGCTCTGCGCCGTCGTGATCCTTATCGTGGTGTTCCGAGGCCAACTGCTCGGGTCATCCACTGCCCTGCGGGTCTGGGCAGTCTCGTCATCGAGCATCCTGCTGTTGTTGACCCTGGCTCGCACGGTGTGGCTGGCCCTCGCCGCCGCCCTTCTCGTCGGCCTTCTCGCCACCAAGGGCCGACCGGCACGCCAACTCGTTCCCCTCGTCGCCGTGGCGGTGTTGTTCGTGTCCCTCGCGCCCCAGGGAGAGGCCGTCGTGGGCCGGGCCGGAACCCTCACGGATCTCAGCGAGGACAAGAGCTTCAACGCTCGCCTGGACATCGTCGGCGCAGCAGGTGCCGTGGTATCGCCCTTCGGCATCGGGTTGGGCACCCTCTCGGCTGCAAGCCGTGCGGATGAGACCACCGTCCTTGACAACGGCTACGTCGTCGTGCTGGGCGAGCTGGGGCTGGTCGGCCTTGGTTTGCTGGTGTGGGCCCTCGTGTGGGTCGTCCGCCAGTCCCGGCCCTCGGAATACGCCTTCGTCGCCATGCTGCTCGTGACCGCGGCAGGGAGCTTCGTGTTCGGAAACCTTACCGGGCTCCTTCTCTGGACATTCTCCGGAATAGGCCTCGCTCGCGAGGACGACACGACGTCCTCTCCAACATCCACGGCTCCGAACAGCGGAGCTGCTCCGGCGCTATGCACCGCAACGCTTCCGCCTCTACGATCCACCCGGTGACGCAGCATGGTGAGAATCCACGCGAGGCAGGGGTGATCGGAGACGATTGGTCGCCGGAACCGGTGCTCAAGCTCCGAGCCGAGGCCGTCGACTGGCGGGAGGTTGAGGGCCAGGTGGTCGCCCTCGACCGGGCCGGCTCCGTCTACCTCGCCATCAACCAGGCCGGCACTGCACTTTGGCCCGCCATCGTTCAGGGCGCCACGCGGGAGCAGCTCGTGGGGATCCTGCTCGAGACCTTCGACGTCGAGTCCGACCGGGCCACTGCCGACGTCGACGCCTTCGTAGCCAACCTGAGCGAACGTCACCTCCTCGAGCGTTCCGGTTGAGGGGGGCTGCGTCGCTACGGGCGGCTTGGTGGGCGCAGCGTGCGGCCCGCCAAGTGCGAAGGGACCTGGCAGCCCACAGCCTTGACCACCTCGTGGTCCTCCCGCCTCCGCCCCTTCCGTCCGGTTGCCGACGACGCGTGGTCGCGGTCCTGAAGGTGCGTCGAGACAGCTGTCTCGTACGCTCCGCCGTGCTTCAGAGTTGGGACGCCGCCCACGGGAGGCCGCGCGACTTGCTGATCGGCGTCACCGCCCCCGGGCCCGGGTTCAGAGCTCACGCCTGGCTCGAGGGGGACCCTCCAGCCGCCGCTGACGGGCTCGACGAGTTCACCCGGCGGCCACCACCGCCCGGGTTTCAACGACCGGGCGGCATGCACCCTTCACCCGGCCACGGTCGTCCGCAACCGGTCGAGCAAGAGGGGAAGGTCGGACCAGGCTCGTGAGCGGTTCACGCGCCACATGGGCAGGCCGACAAGCTCGAGAAGCCCGGCGGCTGGGAGTCCAGCTTGCTGCAGCATGAGGTGCTCCGACAGGGCGCCGAGCCGCTCGCCCACATCCACGGACGTCACCGTCATGGCATCACCCACGCCCAGCACCAGGAACCCACCCAGAGGAGCGGTCACCGGTGCCGGTGGGAGCAGCATCCTATGCCGTTCACCCTGCCGCACCACCACCAGACGGTCCCTGCCCTCGAGGCGCTCCGCCGCCCGGGGCCGCAGGTCAATAGTTCGGGGTCCGCAGAATGCCTGCCCCTTCTCGACCACGAGGAGGTCGTCAGACAGGACGACTTGACCGGCCTGGGCCAGCCAGGCCAAGGTCGTGCTCTTGCCTGCTTCCCTCTCCCCGAGCACACCCCACGCCACACCTTCGAACAGCACGCCGCCGGCATGCAGCGCGATCCGGCCATCCCACCGGGCGAACACGAGACCAACAGCCGACAGGCACGGGTGCGCCAGCTCGTGGCCGTCAGCGGCACGGGGCTTGTGGAAGCGGGCGCGACGAAGTTCACGCATAAGTACCGCGTGGCCACCGCTCAGGAGGGGAAGGACCGCCTCTTTGGTGGAGAAGGAGCCCTGCTCAGGTGGATCGGGCAGCGGCGCCACCCACTCCACCGCCACCTCGGGCCATTCGGGACCGGACGGACCCAAGAGGTCGCCGGCCAGATCAACCACGGGCCCAGACAGGGCGAGCCCATAGCATCCCGCGATATTGATCCGTGGCGTCCGAGACGTGTGGTGATCGAGCACCGCAGGAGCGTCGGGTAGTGACGGTGCGTTCAAGTGCGGGGAGCTTAGGCCACGCCGTTCCGGATACTCCGTTTGGCCTGCGTGTCACCGCACTGCACAAGCGATTCGGGGCTCTCGCTGCTCTTCGGGGTGTCGACCTGACGGTGCCCTGGGGCGCCATCGTTGCCGTGCTCGGGCCCAACGGCGCAGGCAAGAGCACGATGCTCCGCATCCTCGGAACCACCATTCTCCCCGACTCCGGGCTGGTCGAGGTGGCCGGCAACGACGTCGTGAGCGACCCTGCCGCCGCCCGCAGGTCGTTGGGCTTGGTGCTGGGCGAGGAGCGTTCGTGGTACTGGCGCATCAGCGGACGCCACAACCTCGAGTTCTTCGCTGCCCTCCATGGGCTGAGCCAGCCAGCTGCGCGGGTTCGTGCTGACGAGCTTCTGCGGGTGGTGAACCTAGAAGCAGTGGCCGATCGCCGCTTCGACCGCTACTCGTCAGGCATGAAAGCACGATTGTCCCTGGCTCGGGCCCTCCTCCATGAGCCACCTGTGCTCTGTCTCGATGAGCCCACCCGTACCCTGGACCCGGTCGCCGCGCTGTCCTTTCGTGAGCTGGTTCGCAGCCAGGCGGCGACCGGACGAGCCGTGCTCTTCACCACCCACGATCTTCACGAAGCCGCGGCCGTCGCGTCCCAGGTGGTGGTCATGGTCGACGGACGGGTGGCGGCGGTGGCCGACGAGAACCCCGACGCCGCTCAGTTGGAGCACCTGCTCGTGACGGCCGCCGCTTCCGAGGAGGTCGAGCACCAGTGAACCTCACCTCGGCCATGCCCGCACGTCACGACCTACGGGCCACCAGGATCTCCGTAGCTGCCTTCTTGCGCCGCGATTGGAGGATCGCCCGCTCGTACCGGCTCCAGTTCGCCCTGGACGTGGCCATCGTCCCCCTCTCTCTGGCCCTGTTCTTCTTCCTGAGCCGGCTGATCGATCCGGGCCGACTCCCTTCCGACGCCGACCTCAGCCAGGGCTACTTCTCCTACGCTGCCCTGGGCATCGTGGTCCTCCGCATGGTGCAGACCGCGCTCACGGCCTTCGCCACCAAGCTCAGCACCGAACAGACCACGGGAACCTTCGAAACCCTGCTGGCCGAACCGATCTCACCGACGATCGTGGTGCTGGGCTCCGCTTCGTTCGAGCTGTTGCGAGCCCTCGTCACGGGTATCGCCACTGTCCTGGTCGCCACGTTGTTCGGGCTCCGCATCGACTTGGGTGTGGGATCGATCGTGGGGCTGGTGGTTGGCCTGCCCGCCTTGGTGGCCACCTTCGCCGCCGTCGGTGTGATCCTGGGCGCCTTCGCCGTGGTGGTGAAGCAGGTCACCGCCCTGCTCGGTCTGGCCACCGCCGCGCTGGGGCTGTTAGCTGGCGCCTACTTCCCCATCGAGCTGCTCCCGGGCCCACTGCAGTTCGTGGCCAACCTGCTCCCCTTCACCTGGGGGATCGATGTCTTACGAGCGGCCCTCCTTCGCGGGGAGCTCGCCGCCGACCGCCTCGCCCTCTTGGCCGGTTTCGCTGTGGTTGCCCTCCCATTGTCCCTGTGGCTGTTCGGCCGCGCCCTGAACCGAGCCCGGCGGGCGGGCACACTCGCCCAGTTCTGATCAATCTGATCGAAGCTGACTCCTTAACTCCCAGGCCGGCTTGACGATCAGCGCTACCCTTCGAGGGTGCAAGAGCGGCGTCCGTCCAGAACATAAGGACGATGGCAGAGGTCACCGCCACCGCTCTGGAGCTGGCGTCGGGGAAGCCCTTCGGCGAGCAGCCCTGCGCCCCGCTGCCCCGTGTCGGTCCCGGGATCACCGCCCGAAGTGCCCTCGAGGATGCCATCCGTCCTGCGCTCGTCCCCGGCCCGTGTCTCACCGGCTTCTCCGGGGGACGGGACTCGTCCGCCATCCTCGCCGTAGCAATGCACGTTGCCCGTCGAGAGGGACTGCCACTACCCGTACCGGTCACCATCCGCTATCCGGGTGTGATCGACGCCGACGAGTCGGCCTGGCAGGAGCTGGTCGTTCGCCACCTCGGCGTGGACGACTGGGTGCGCATCGACGTCGACGACGAGCTCGACTACCTCGGCCCCCTCGCCACCCGGCTGCTGCGCCGCCACGGGGTGATGTGGCCACCGTACTTCCACTACGAACATGTCCTCTTGGAACAGGCGGCCGGGGGCGTGCTTCTGTCCGGTCACGATGGCGACGGCGTGTTCGGGAGCTTTCCGTGGGCCAGATTTCGTGCCTTGCGGCGCCGAGAACGCCGACCCCGGCGCTCGGACGTGCTTCCCCTGGCTCGCGTCATGGCGCCCGGACGGCTGCGAGACTGGGAAGCCCGACTGCATCACCTTCCCCTCCCCTGGCTCCAACCGAATGCCAGGCACACCGTGGAGACTGGCGTGGCGCTCGAGCAGGCCAGCCAGCCCCGGCGTTGGGACGATTGGGTGTCGTGGCTGGCACGACGGCGCAGCCTTGCCCTCGCCCTTTCGACGATCGACACGCTCGCCCGGGAATGCGGCGCGCAGACCGCCCATCCCTTTCTCGACCCCCGCTTCCTGGCCGCCCTGGCGAGCGAAGGGGGTTCGGTCGGCTGGGGGGAGCGCACGGAGATGATGCAGGCCCTGTTCTCCGACGTGCTCCCCGCCGAGGTCGTCCGTCGCACTGTCAAATCGAGCTTGGGCGGGGGCTTCTGGCGGAGTGCCAGCCGCTCGTTCGCGGCGGAGTGGGATGGCCATGGGGTCGACGAGGAGATGGTCGACCCCGCCGCCCTGCGCATGGCGTGGACGGCTCACCGTCCCAAGATCGGCGCCATCGCCGTCCTCCAGTCGGCGTGGTTGGCGAGCGATGTCGTCGGGTGACCGGACGTTGACAAGGGCATGCCTCGGGCTATAGTTCTGCAAGGGTCCAATCCGGGCCCAGAAGACCGGGTGACCCGGACAACCGAAAGGTGTTCCAACATGCGTAGCTACGAAGCCCCCACGGTGACCGAGATCGGTCGCGTCGAGGACCTGACCGAGACCATCATCGTCCTCGAGGTTGGCGAGACTTCCTGATCAGTTCGTGTCGCCGCCGCGACGTGATGTTGCGGGCAACCAAGAAGTGAGTCGAGAGGACACCGGTGCCTTTTGGTGCCGGTGTCCTCTTTGTCTTCGCTTCTCGCCAAGACAATGGCCTTCGTTCGGGACTCTTCCACACCGTGGTCCGTGGGCGGAATGAAGGGCATTGGTCCCCGTGTGTTTCCGAGATCGAGATGGTCGTTGGAGAATAGGGGCGACGTACACGGACCTCGGCCAGGTTCACGGACCTCAGAGGTCATGGAGGCAGATCCCGTTCGCCAGGTGCCGACTGGTTGTTCGACATTCTCTCCCGAAAGCGCGACGGCAGCCAGCGTGACCGTCCAAGCCGTAGGCTGCCGCGTCCGCAATGGTGCTCGTGGGGGGAGCAGGCAGGGAAAGCTGCACCACCTTGAGAGGTTGGCGCTGGCGTCGGCGAACAGGCGTTGACTACACGGGGGCGCACGTTCGCCGGAGTGCGCCGCCTGATCTCGACCGACGGTCGAGCGTTGAACTCACACCGAGTTCACCTGGCGGCCCCTATTCTACGCCTTCGGTAAGGGACAAGGAGAACCGGGCAAGACAGCGGGTCCGGGTCGTGGGCATCGCATCGATGCCGTTTCGGCGCCGCCCGGCCTGCCGAGGGAGGCGAAGGTCAGCCGCCTGACCGGGCCCGCGGCAGGGTCGACGACCGTTCGGACGACCCTTGCGCTAGACCGCGACGAGGTGGCCGTCGCCGGTTCAGAGGGCAGCAGCATTGACCGGAAGCTCGACGAGCTGTATGTGGCCTTAGGGCGGGCCGCCAACGCCGTCCTCTAGGACACGGCCAGGCTGGAGTTCGATGTAGTCGATTGCAGAGGACGAGGCTTACGTGCTTCCCCACCAGTCCGGTGACATCAGATCGAGACGGTGCGGGCGGCCGCGGTGTCGTGGGGACCAAGCGCCGACGGCGGCGCCGATGTCGCCGCTCCGAGGAATTCATCGTCGTTGTCCGGGCGAAGGTGTCGGTCTGCAAGATGACATTTTTCGAGCAGCCT
>JALZNY010000267.1 GCA_030857525.1 Actinomycetota bacterium | reverse complement strand
CGCACCGAGGCGTCCCTCGTCCAGGCCGACATCCTCCGCCTTCCCATCGCCGACCGGGGTGCCGACGGAGTTACCTGCGGCTTCGCCCTGCGCAACCTGGTGGACCTCGGTGCCTTCTTCGCCGAGCTGGCCCGGGCCATCCGCCCCGGGGGTCGCATCGCCCTGCTCGAGGTCGCCGTCCCCCCCAACACGTTGCTGCGCTGGGGTCATGCTGCCTACTTCGGCCACGTCGTCCCCCGCATCGGTGGCCTGCTCTCCGACGCGGGCGCCTACCGGTACCTCCCGCGCTCGGTCGCCTACCTGCCCGAACCGCCGCGGCTGGTGACCATGCTGGCCGAGGCCGGCTTCGCCGACGCCACCCGCCTGCTGTTGAGCGGGGGGATCACCCAGCTCCTCGTCGCCACCCGAGACGGCGGGTGAGCAACCCCCTTCCCCCGGGTGCTCGCAGGATCGAGGATCTGGTCGTCACCCCCACCACGAGGTTGGTGGCCACCACGGTGCGGGCTCGCGACGACGTCGACCTGCTGTCCGTGGCCGGCTCCGCGGGCGTCGTCTTCGCCCGGGGCGACCACGGGCTGGCGGGACGGGGCCAGGCCCTGCGCCTCGACCTGCCCTCCGGAGCCGGGCGCTTGGCCGCGGCCGCCGACCAGGTGCACGCCGCCCTCGCCACCATCGAACGCCGCGACGAGGTCGGCCTCCCCGGATGCGGACCCGTGGCCTTCGCGGCCCTCCCCTTCTCCGACGATGTGCCGGCCTCGGTGGTGGTGCCCCGAGTCGCGGTCGGTCGCACTGATGACGGAACCCGTTGGATCACCACCGTCGATCCCGTCGGCGCCGCTTCCTTGGCCCCGCTGGCGCCGGCCTCTGAGGCCACGCCCCTGCCCACGTCGTTCCGGGTGACTGCCTCCCGGACGCCCTCGGCGTGGTGCGAGGCGGTAGCCCAAGCCGTGGTCGCCCTGCGGGCCGGCTCGGCGGCCAAGGTGGTGCTGGCCCGGGAGGTGGTCGTCGAGGCCGACGCCCCCTTCGACCCCATCACGATCCTCCGCCGTCTGGCTGCATCCGCCCCCTCCGCGTCGATGGTCTACGCCGTCGACGGACTCATCGGGGCCAGCCCCGAGCTCCTCGTCTCCCGAATCGGCGACATCGTGCGCTCGCATCCCATGGCCGGGACGACAGCCCGCACCGGCGATCCCTCGGTCGACGCCCGCCTGGCGGCGACCCTGCTGGCCTCGGCCAAGGACCGGGCCGAGCACCAGATCACCATCGACACGGTGCTCGACACCGTCCTGCCCTTCTGCTCCTTCGTGGACTCCGAGCCCGAGCCGTCGATCGCCGCCGCCGGCAACGTCCAGCACCTGGCCAGCCTGGTGGAGGGACGATTGTCCTCGCCGCCCGTCTCGGTGCTCGCCCTGGTGGCGGCCCTGCATCCCACCCCCGCCGTCTGCGGTTGGCCTCGGGCCGCGGCCCGGACGCTCATCGAACGCCTCGAGGACCTCGACCGGGGCCGCTACGCCGGGGCCGTGGGGTGGGTCGACGCCGACGGCAACGGCCGCTTTGCCGTAGCCATCCGCGGTGTGGAGCTCGACGGCTGTCGCGCCCGCATCCTGGCCGGCAACGGCATCATGGCCGACTCCGACCCGGCCACGGAGTTGGACGAGACGAGGGCCAAGCTTCAGGCCGTCCTCGCCGCCGTCGTCCGCCCGTAGGGGTCCCCTGAGTAGCGGCGCCAAAGTGGCCAACAATGCATCCACTAACGCGAGTTAGCAGCGTCCGGCCCTTGAGATAGGTGGGGAGGTGGGAGAAGCCTCCCACCAGACGACGCATCAGCCAGCCTCGCCGGCCGAGCGTCGGCACCTTCGACGCCAACGACAACCTGACCAGCTCCAAGCTTCCCACCGGCGCCACCACGACCATGGCCTACGCCAACGCCAACGCCACCTACAAGTACTCTCCCACCCGTATTACCAACCCCCAGGGCAACGCCTGGAACCTGGCCTATGACCCCAAGGGCAACCTCACCAGCGTCAGCGACTCCATGCCCACCCCGGGCACGTCCCGCCTGGCCTACAACGCCAACGGCACCGTCTCGTCGGCGACCGACGCCAAGGGGGCGGTGACCACCTTCGGCTACGACGCCCGGGGCAACCAGACCAGCGCCACCCCGCCGGCGGACGACTGGCGGAGCGAGGCGACGCCACCAGGACCACCACCTACGTCTACGACGCCCAGAACCGCCTCACCGAGGAGCGCCTGCCCGGAGGACGGGTCAATGCCTACTCCTACGACGCGGTAGGCAACCTGGCCTCCATCACCGACGCCACCGGCACGGTCAGCTACTCCCGCCACGACGTCTCGTCGGTGGTGCAGGTGGTCCTGGCCGCTGGGATGGCCCCGCCATGGTTGCTGGACCGGCTCAGCGAGCACTTGCCTCACGCTCGCCTGGTGGTGACGCCCGGTACCCGTGGGCAGGACCAGCCCAGCCCCACACCTGACGATCCCGACGCCCCGGTGATCGCCCCTGTGGCCTTCTCCCAGGAGGGGATGCTGTGGCACGAGGTGTTCGCACCAGGGTCGCAGAACCTGCCGCCGCTGGTCCGGCGCTACCGGGGCGACCTCGACGGGGGCGCCGCTGGCCCTCCAGCTACCCATCCACGACCCCGACCGGCCCGAGGGTGCTCCCCAGGCCAGCCCCGAACCCGTCTCGGTGGAGCTGTCCCCCGCGCTGTCCGGCCAGCTCCGGGCGTTGGCCCGCCGGGAACGCACCACGGTGTTCATGACCATGCTGGCCGTCTTCGGGGTGCTGGTCCACCGGGTCACGGGCCAGCAGGATCTGTTGCTGGCCTCGGTGGTGGCCAACCGCAACCGCACCGAGGTGGAGAACATGATCGGCTGCTTCACCAAGAAGGTCCTGGTGCGCCTGGCCGTCGACAGCGACGCATCCTTCGTGGAACTGCTCCCCCGCATCCGGGCCAGCCTGCTCGGGGCACTGGCCCATCAGCCCCTGGGGGGCCGGCCTCTACACCGGGACGTTCCTGATCCTGTCGGTGATCGAAGGGGTCGACACCATCTCCCTGTAGCTCGGGGGGCGGTCCACCGCCCGCGGGTCGAGCAGCTGCTGGTCACGTTCACCACCTTGCTAGCCGACATCGTGGCCCACCCGACGTGGCGGTGTCCCGGCTCGACCTGGGCGACGGGCTCACCGGTGACTCGCCAGCAACGTTGGACTTCCGGGGCTTTGGCATCGACCTCGAGAGAATCGAG
>JALZNY010000031.1 GCA_030857525.1 Actinomycetota bacterium | reverse complement strand
GCCCTCACCATCCGTCGCCTCCACCGCCAGGACGTGGCGTAGGCCTTCGCCACCGAACCGGAGGTTCGGCGGCGAGCTTGATCGTGCTCCGGCCGACCGGCGAAGCCGGCCGGCCTTCGCGCTGACCACCTTTCTGGCGGGCTTCGCCCGCCGGGCCGCCATCCATGGGGGCCGCCTCCGGCGGCTCTCGTGGCCAGCGACCGGCTTCGGCGCCTTTGGCGACGTCGCTCGGGCGTCGCTCAGGCGTCGCGTTGGGCTTTGAAGGTGCGGAGGCGCAGGGAGTTGGAGACGACGAAGACGCTGCTGAAGGCCATGGCGGCGCCGGCGATGAGGGGGTTGAGGTAGCCCAGGGCGGCCAGGGGCAGGGCGGCCAGGTTGTAGGCGAAGGCCCAGAACAGGTTGCCCTTGATGGTCGCCAGGGTGCGGCGGGAGAGGCGGATGGCGTCGCCCGCGGCCCTGAGGTCGCCGGAGATGAGGGTGAGGTCGGAGGCCTCGATGGCCACGTCGGTCCCGGTGCCGATGGCCAGGCCCAGATCGGCCTGGGCCAGGGCGGGGGCATCGTTGACGCCGTCGCCCACCATGGCCACCACCCGGCCTTCGCCCTGCAGGCGGCGCACGACGTCGACCTTGTCGGCAGGCAGGACGTCGGCGATCACCTCGTCGATACCGACCTGGGCGGCCACGGTCCGTGCCGTGGTCTCGTTGTCGCCGGTCAGCAGCACCGGGCGCAGCCCGAGAGCCTGCAGGCGACGCACCGCCTCCCCGCTGGTGGGCTTGACGGTGTCGGCCACGGCCAGCAGGACGCGGACCTCACCGTCCCAGCCGGCCACCACGGCCGTGCGGCCCGCGGCCTGAGCCTCCTGGCGGGCCCGCTCCAACTCGGGCGGGAGGCTCATACCGGCGCCGGCCAGCAGCGACGGGCGCCCGGCGATCACGCTGTGGCCCTCGACCACGCCCTCGACCCCCAGGCCTTCCCGGTTGGTGAACGACTCGACGGGCGGGAGGCTGTCCACCTGGAGGCGGGCGGCCTCAGCGATGGCCCGGGCGATGGGGTGCTCGGAGGCGTCCTCCAGGGCGCCTACCACCCGCAGGGCGGTGTCGATGTCGGCTCCGTCGGGGACGGCCACGTCGACCACGGCCATGGCGCCGGTGGTGACCGTGCCCGTCTTGTCGAGCACGATGGTGTCGACCCGGCGGGTGGACTCCAACACCTCGGGGCCCTTGATGAGGATGCCGAGCTGGGCGCCTCGCCCGGTGCCCACCAGCAGAGCGGTGGGGGTGGCCAGGCCCAGGGCGCAGGGGCAGGCGATGATGAGCACGGCGACTGCGGCGGTGAAGGCGTAGGCGACCGACTGGTTGGTCAGCCAGAAGCCCAGGGTGGCCACGGCCATGACGATGACGACGGGGACGAACACCGCCGACACCCGGTCGGCCAGGCGCTGTACGGGGGCCTTGCCCGTCTGGGCCTCGGTGACCAGCCGGCCGATCTGGGCCAGGGCGGTGTCGGCGCCCACCCGGGTGGCCCGCACGATCAGGCGACCCCCGGCGTTGACGGTGGCGCCCACCACCTCGTCGCCGGGGCAGACCTCCACCGGCACGCTCTCACCGGTGAGCAGGGACCGGTCGACGGCCGAAGAGCCTTCCTCCACCACCCCGTCGGTGGCCACCTTCTCCCCGGGGCGGACCACGAAGCGCATCCCCACAGCCAGGTCGGCCACGGGGACCCGGCGCTCGCTCCCGTCGTCGCCGAGCACCGAGACCTCCTTGGCCCCGAGCTCGAGCAGGGCCTTCAGGGCGGCGCCCGAGCGACGCTTGGCCCGGGCCTCGAAGTAGCGCCCGGCCAGGATGAACGTGGTCACCGCGGCGGCCACCTCCAGGTAGATCTCGCTGGTGCCCGCCCCCGGCTCCAGGCTGAGGTTGAACCCCATGCGCATCGAGGGATCACCGGCGCCGAGGAAGAACAGGGCCACGACCGACCACGTCCACGCCGCGATGGTGCCCAACGAGATGAGGGTGTCCATGGTGGCCGTGCCGTGGCGCAGGTTGGCCCAGGCCGCCTTGTGGAACGGCCACGCCCCCCACACCACCACCGGGGTGGCCAGCTGCAGCACCAGCCACTGCCAGAAGTCGAACTGGAGGGCGGGGATCATGGAGAGGGCGAGCACCGGCAGGGACAGGGCGGCCGAGACGATCAGGCGCCGGCGCAGGGAGGCGGTGGGATCGGGCTCCTCGCCCTCGGGCTCGGGAGCCGTCCCCGCCGTCCCCGCCGGGGCGGGAACCACGGCCTGGTACCCGGTCTCGGCCACCACCGCGGCCAGGCCGTCGACGTCGATGCGGGCGGGGTCGAAGTCGACCGACGCCCGCTCGGTGGCGTAGTTGACGCTGGCGGCCACCCCGTCGACCTTGTTGAGGCGCTTCTCGATGCGGCGGGCGCACGAGGCGCACGTCATGCCCTCGATGGGCAGCTCCAGATGCTCGGTGGCGGGCGCCGGGCTCGACGCCACCTCGGTGGCGGCGCTGGCGCCGGTGGTTGCGGTCGCCTCGGTCGTCATCGGGGAACCTCCACGGTGAAGGCGGCGGTGCGGACCACGCCCTCGTGCTGGAACTGCAGGAACAGGCGGTAGGTGCCGGGCGAGGGGAAGCTCCCGGCGAAGGCTATCTCGCCGGCACCGGGCCCCTCCTCGGGGTGCAGGTGCAGGTAGGCCAAGTCACCCTGGCGCAGGCCGACCAGGTGGCCGCCGGCCCCGAGATAGGGCTCCAGGTCGGCGACCGGGGCCCCGTCGCGGGCCACGCGGAAGCCCAGCTCGACCTCCTGGCCGGCGACAGGAGGCGGGGAGCCGAGGGAGACCTGGTAGCCGTCGGCGCCGGCCGTGGTGGCCGGGACCGGGAGGGGCTCAGGCTCGAAGGGGCCGGGGACGAACAGGTCGGTCCCCAGCGTGTGGGGACGGCCGTCGACGGTGACGTCGGCGAAGACCCGGTAGACCCCGGGGCCGGCAAGCGTCAGGGGTGTGGTCCAGGTGCCATCGGGAGCCATCGAGGGGTGCAGGTGCTGGAACGTCGACAGGTCGCGGTCCACGACCACCAGGTGCAGGGCGACCCCGCCCTGCTCAGGATCGAAGGTGGTCACCGGCTGCTGGTCGGCACCGAGGATGCGGAAGGTGAACGGCGCGTCCGGTGCGTCCGGACGGATCGCCTCGTCGACCACCAGCCGCAGGTCACCTTCGGCCACGGCCAACCCGCCCGCCGCCGGGGCGGCCATGTCCATTCCGTCCATGCCGTCCATGCCGTCGGCCGTGCCGGAACCGCCGTGGCCACCGGTGCTGCCGGTGAAGCCGCCACCGGCGTCATCAACGCCGTGGCCCATGCTGCCGCTCGCCGGCACGTCGTCGTGCACGGGACCAACGGCGTTGCCGACCGCGGCGGCGGCGCCGAACACGAGGATGACCGCGGCGCCGAAGATGCCCAGGCGAGCAGGGGCGTTCATCGGACGGAGTACCCCGCTTCGACGATGGCCTGGCGCACGGCCCCGTCGTCGGCATCGCCGGCCACCGTCACCCGACCACTCGGGAGATCGACGTCGACCGATTCGACGCCGGGAACCTCACTGACCTCCTCGGTGACCATGGCCACACAGCTGTGGCAGGTCATGCCTTCCACCTCGTAGGACCGCTGCGTCTCGCTCATGTCGGGCTCCTTCCCAAACTGTGTTACCCCGGGGGGGTATCAAGGAGCTTCACCCTACCGCCTGGGCCACCCCCTCCGCAACTACCCCTGGGGGGTATCTTCATCGGAAGGGAGAAAGGCGCCGGCCACGCCGAGGGCGAGGGCGGCGGCGGCGACCACTCCGGCGTTGACCTGACGGCGACCCCCGGTGTCGGAGCAAGCAGCGTCGGGGTTGCCGACGATGGTGCCGGCCGCGGTGGCGGGATCGGCCTGCGACCCGAAGAGGGCGCCGCTGCACTCGATGACACCGGCGAAGGTGAAGGGCAGCAGGACGTAGACCAGCGCGGCGACGACGGCCACGGCGGCGGCGAGGGGGACGTACCGCTGGCGCGCGCTGGCCCCGGGCTCCCATGGCTTGGGCATTCGTTGCACCCACCAACCCTACGGCTACGCCGTTCTTTCGGCTAGGAGTACCAGGTGGTGGGACTTAGCGACGAAAGAACGTCGCGGGCGACGGAGCTGGCCTCTACCGTCGCCGACATCGCCCTTGCGCGGCCCCTGGCCCATCCCTACGACCGCCAGATCCTGGGCCTGGCCGTCCCCGCCCTCGGGGCGCTGGCCGCCGAGCCGCTCTACGTCCTGGCTGACACTGCCGTGGTGGGCCACCTGGGCACCCCTCAGCTGGGAGGCCTGGCCGTGGCCAGCACCCTGTTGCTGACCGGCTACGCCGTGTTCAACTTCCTGGCCTACGGGACCACGGCCTCGGTGGCCCGGCGCATCGGAGCGGGCGACGACGCCGGGGCCGCCCACGAAGGCGTGCAGGGGCTGTGGCTGGCACTGGCCATCGGTGTGGTCCTGGCCCTGGTCGGCGCCGCCCTGGCCCCCCAGTTGGTGGGGCTCATGGGGGCCCGGGGCGCGGTGGCCGCCAACGCCCTGGTGTACCTGCGCATCAGCCTGGTGGGCGTACCTGCCCTCCTGGTGGGCCTGGCCGGCACCGGCTACCTCCGGGGCCGCCAGAACACCATCACCCCGCTGGTGGTCACCGGGGTGGCGGTGGCCGCCAACCTGGCCATCGAGCTGGTCCTCATCTACGGCGTGGGCTTGGGGATCGGTGCCTCGGCCCTGGCCACCGTGGTGGCGCAGGTCGGCTCCGCCATCGCCTATGTGCGATGGGTGGCTCGCGACGTCGCCGCCCTGGGCGTGGCCGTGGGCCCCGAGCTGGCGGCCATCCGCCGCCTGGCCGCGGTGGGGCGCGACCTGTTCGTGCGCACGGCCGCCCTGCGCCTGGCCCTGACGCTGGCCACCGCGGTGGCGGCCCGCCTCGGCACCGTCGACCTCGGCGCCCACCAGATCGCCTTCGAGGTGTGGTCGTTCCTGGCCCTGGCGCTCGACTCGCTGGCCATCGCCGGCCAGGCCATGGTGGGCCGGCTGCTGGGCGCCGACGACGCCACCGCGGCTCGTGACGCCGCTCGGCGCATGCTCACCTGGGGGGTGGGGGCCGGCGTCGTGTTCGCCGTGACCGTGGGCCTGGCCCGTCCGGTCCTGCCCGGGCTGTTCAGCGACGATCCCGCGGTGATCGCCCTGTGCGCCTTCGTCCTGATCTTCGTAGCGGTGCTCCAGCCCCTCAACGCCGTGGTCTTCGTCCTCGACGGGGTGCTCATCGGCGCCGGTGACATGCGCTTCCTGGCCTGGGCCATGGCCGGGGCCGCCGTGGTCTTCGTCCCCGCCGCCGCCGCCGTGCTGGCCCTCGGCGCCGGCATCGGGTGGCTGTGGGCCAGCCTGGCCCTGCTCATGGCCGCCCGAGCCGCCGCCCTCCTCTGGCGCTTCCGGGGCGACGCCTGGGTGGTGGAGGGCATCCCGGCGAGTCAGTGAAGCTTGACCTATTCGTCGAGGTCGACAACATCGACATGCTGTGCGTAGCCGCAAGCGGCCGCAGGTCACCGGGATCGACCGTGGCCACCCGCGGCTTCCGCAAGGAGATCGCCTCGCTGTCGAGCAGGAGCATCAGCCCGCCGTCGGTCGCCACAAGGCAGGCTGTCCCCACGTTCATCGCCGCCCTTATCGCTCTCGAGCCCGCTCGACCGGGAAAAGTGAGCCTGCCACCTGCGGATGTTTGAGCTTGCGGACAGAACCTGACCTAGGCCCTTCCTAGGGTGGCGGGTGACGGACAACTCAAGGAGGAGCGGCCATGAAGACCCGAGATGTGTACCCCCCCGGCGTCCCGTGCTGGGTCGACACCGAGCAGCCCGACCCCGAGGCCGCCACCGCCTTCTACGGCGGCCTGTTCGGCTGGGAGTTCGAGCGGCGCACGCCCACCGACTCGCCCCAGCAGTACTTCATCGCCCGGCTCCGAGGCCACACCGTCGCCGGCATCGGGTCGCGGCCCGAGGCCGCGCCTTCGACACCGGTGTGGACGAGCTACGTCTGCGTCGAGAGCGCCGACGACGCCGCTACCAAGGTCAAGCAGGCCGGCGGGAGCGTGCTCGCCGAGCCGTCCGACGTCGGCGAAGCAGGCCGGGTGGTCATCGTCGCCGACCGGGCCGGGGCGACGCTGGGGATCTGGCAGCCGGGGCGGCGCATGGGCGTCGAGCTCGTCAACGAGGCCGGCTCGTGGAACTCCAGCTCCCTCAACACCCCGGATCTGCAGGGCGCCCAGGACTTCTACGGCACCGTGTTCGGGTGGGAGGCGAACAGCGTGGCTCTGGAGGCGGACGACTTCGGCTTCTGGCGCCTACCCGGCTACGGCGACTTCCTCGATGAGCTGAACCCGGGCACCAGCGCCGGGATGAAGGAGATGGGGGCGCCCGAGGGCTTCGAGGACGCCGTGGCCTGGCTGGTTCCCATGGCCGACCAGCAGCGCAGCGCCGACACCCCGCCTCGCTGGGACACCACGTTCGGCGTCGAGAGCGCCGACGCTACCGCCGAGCGAGCCGAGCAACTCGGCGCCACCGTCTTGGCGCCGCCGATGGACGCACCCTGGGTGCGACTGACCGTCCTCAGGGACCCTCAGGGAGCGGCGTTCATCGCCAGCCAGTTCGTACCGCCGACGTAGGTGGGCCGGCGACAGGTCGCCGTCGATGTCCCACGATCAAGGGCATGAACACCACGATGACTACGGCCGTAGGGATCGACTCGATGATCGGGAGCCCGCCAGCGGGGCCGCCTTCCGGCTCGGGCGGAGCACCAGGCGGGCCGTCCTCACGCTGCACATCGTCACCGCCGGGGCCTGGATCGGCATCGACGTCGTCCTGGGGGTGCTCGTCCTCACCGCCATGCTCACCGACAGCACCAGGACGGAGGCGCTGTCCTACCAGGCGCTCGAGCTGTTTGCCGTGTGGCCGCTGCTGGCGACCGGACTCACGACCTTGGTCAGTGGCATCGTCCTCGGGTCTTGGCACGCGCTTCGGCCTGGTGCGCTATCGCTGGGTGGCCGTCAAGCTGGCACTCAACGTCCTGCTCGTATCGCTCGTGGTGATCGCGCTGCGTCCCGGGATCTCCGAAGCGGCGGACTACGGCGACGCCCTGGCTGCGGGAAGACCCGTCGACCCGTCGTCGGTCAGCCAGCTCATCTTCCCGCCCATCGTCTCCACGACGGCGCTGGTGTTTGCCACGGTGCTGGCGGTGTACAAGCCCTGGGGTCGGCTCCGCCGACATTCGGCCCGCTGACGCACGCTCCCGGGACGCACTGCGCGGTCGCACCTCAGCGTGGTCAGCAGCGCCAGCGACCCCCCGGGCATTGCGATCACGGTCGGACAGAGCACCGGGCTGGTCGGCGGGCGGCAACTCCGGATCGACGCCATGCATCTCGCTTCCCGAAGTCGCAGGACCTACTCGCCGAAGAGCTTGCTCACGTCGACGATCACGCCGCAGGCGTCGAGAAGGGCGCCTTGGCCGAAGATGGCCACCTCGCCGTAGCCCTCGGGCGAGGGCTGGAGGTGGCGGTGCACCACACCTCGGGCCACGTCGACCACCCAGTACTCCGGGACGACTGACTTGGCGTACAGATCGGCCTTGACGCCGAGGTCCTTGTGCAGGCTGCTGTGGGACACCTCGATGACCAGGACGGCTCGGACCGGGTGGTCGCGGCGGTAGTCGTCGACGGGCACCACGGCCAGGTCGGGCTCGGGCTCGGACCACCCACTGGCCGCGAAGGGGTGCCCGACCCGCAGGCGTAGGTGGTCGGACAGGCCCCGAGTCAACAATCGGTTGAGCTCCTGGATGATCCAGGCGTGGGGGGTTCCCTCGGGGCTCATGCGAACCAGCACCCCCTCCAAGAGCTCGATGGGCTCGTCTTCGAACACCCCCAGCTCGACGAGCTGGTCGTACTCGCTGCGACGCAGGGGTCGGACAAGGTCGGACAGCTCCCGCTGAACGTCGACGAGGGTCACCCTTCGAGCGTACCCCTGGGCTGGGACAGGACGCCCTGGAGGACGGCGTCGACGATGCGAGCGCCCAGGTCGTCCTCCAGGGGTCCGCCGGTGAGCAAGATGCGGGTGAACACCGGCCCGGCCAGCAGATCGACCACCAGCTCCCGGTCGATCCCCTCTCGCAACTCCCCGCGGGCTGCGGCCCGGGCCAGCACGGCGCGTACCGGACGGCGGCGGTCGTCGATGAACGCGTCGAGGCGGGAGCGCAGCGCGGGGTTGCGGGCGGCTTCGTCGACCGTGGCCGGCAACAGGCCGCCGACGGGCGTGCCCATCACGGCGGTGAGGCCCGTGATCAGGGTGACCAGGTCATCGCGCAGGCTTCCCGTCGCCGGGTCGGCGGGACAGGTCCCCATCGATCCTCCGGCGGCCAGGAGCAGATCCTCCCGGGTGGGCCAGCGCCGGTAGATCGTGGCCTTGCTCACGCCCGCTCGCTCGGCTACCGCCTCCACCGACGTGCCGCCGAAGCCCTCGGCGCAGAGCAGCTCCACGGTGGCGGCCAGGATGGCGCCGTCGAGCTCGGGATCACGGGGGCGACCCGGACGGCGTTCGGCCTCGGCCACGATCGCTCCGCCTTCCGCCCCAGAACGGCTCACGCCGGGCTCTCGGCCGCGGCGGTGCGGACGTCGACCATCACGTCGTCCTCGTCGACGACCAGCACCGGCGCCTCCATCCCGCGCTCCCGACCGGGCAGGAACACCGCCGCGACCACGGCGCCGACCAGGGCGACCCCGGCGGCCACCATCGTCCCGGTCCCCATGGCGTCGACGAAGGCGGTGCGGGCGGCGAGGGCCACCACGTCGCCCACCTCCCCGCCGACGGTGCCCGCCACCTGAAGGGCGGCACCCAGCGACTCCCGGGCGACGCCCACGGCCTCGGCCGGCACGGGGACGTTGCGCAGCGAATCTCCCAGGGTCGATGCGTACCCGGAGGCCAGCAGGCTTCCGAGCACGGCCACACCCAACGCTCCACCCAGCTCGCGTGTGGTGTCGTTGACCGCGGAGCCCACCCCGGCCTTGGCCGGCGGCAACGAGCCCATGACCGACTCGGTGGCCGGCGCCATGGTCAGGCTGATCCCCAGCGAAAGGACCAGCATGGCCGCCAGCAGGGGGCCGTAGCCCGACGCCACGCTGAGCGTGGAGGCCATGGCGAGGCCCACCGCGGCGATCACCAGGCCGGTGGTCACCACCACCTTGGTGCCCGCCCGCTCCACCAGGCGGGCGCTGACGGGCGACACGATCCCCATCACCAGCGAGATGGGCAGGAGGCGTAGGCCGGCTTCGAGGGCGCTGTAGCCGAGCACGAACTGCAGGAGCTGGGTGAAGAGGAAGAAGGAGCCGAACAGGGCGAAGAACACCAGG
>JALZNY010000266.1 GCA_030857525.1 Actinomycetota bacterium | reverse complement strand
GGTCGAACACCGGGCCCACGGCCGAGTCGAACGACGTGGAGGACACCCGGAGGTTGTCGAAGGTGGCGCCGCCGTCGTCGGAGCTGGCCAGGTAGACGTCGGTCATCACGTTGGCCGGGTCGTTGCGCCGGTCGTAGAAGAGCACGTCGACCCGGCCGCCGGGGGCGACGGAGACCCGGGGCAGGTACTGATGCGTGCCATCGCCTGCCGGGTTGTCGTTGACCCGCACGGCATCGCCCCAGGTGGCGCCGCCGTCGTCGGAGCGCCGGAGGAAGACGTCGTCGTCGTCGTTCTGACCGGAGTTCCAGACGGCGTAGAGCACCTCGTCGGGCCCGGCGGCGAGCGACGGGTGCTCGGGGAGGAAGACCAGGAACCGCTTGGTGGCCACGATGCCCGACTCCAGCTCGACGCCGGGGGAGAACGTCTGGCCGTCGTCGTCGGAGCGGGTGACCACCAGGGCGAAGGGATCCTCGGCGGGAGGACCCTCAAGCCCCTCGAAGTCTCGCCGGTCGTCCTTGAAGTCCTCGTAGAGGACCACCAGATCGCCGCCTCGGTCGATCTCCGGCGTGGCCGCGCCGACCCGGAGGCGGGCGGGGTCGCTGATGGGTAGCGGGGCCGAGAAGCTCCTCCCGCCGTCGCTGGAGCGGGAGGCGACGACGGTGGCCTGGCCCACCAGGCGGTTGAGGGCGACATCGGCGGCCTGTAGCCAGATGAGGTGGACCGTGCCCTCGGGGTCGACGGCCACGCGAGGCTGGAAGGTGAGCTCGCCGGCCACCTGGACGGGGGGGGCGATGGAGCGCCCCCCGTCGGTGGAGGTGGCGAGCCACAGTCGGGCCGGCGTGTTGCCCTGGCCCTGGAGCTCGACGTAGAGGACGTAGAGGGTGCCGTCAGGGCCAAAGGCGATGTCGGGGGCGAAGGGGCAGGGGACCTGTTGGGGAGAGGCGGCGCACGGCGCCGTGCCGGGCGGCAGGGGAAGCGTGGTGGGCTGCCAAGAGGCGCCACCGTCCTCGCTCCACTCGATCAGGGCGGAGAAGCCGGGCCGGTCGATGCGTTGCGCCACCACCAGGTGCTCGGGCTGGTCAGGGTGGCGGACGAGGGTGGGGGAGTTGTTGGCGGTGATGGGACCGGGCGGGTTGACCAACACGTTGGCGCCCACCTCGGGCCCAGACGGGCCCGAGGTGAGGACGATCACCGCGCCCACCAGTACGGCCAGGCCGACCACGACGGCCACCAGGGCCCCGAGCGCCTTTGGCGCCATCTTCACGTTCGCATCCTTGGAGCTGACTCTAGACTCACCACCGCGGCAAGGAGGAATGGCCCGCTCCCGGCTGATGCCGGGCGGCGCGCCGCCCGGGCTAGCGTTGGCGAGTCGTGGGGACGGACTTGAGCGGACGCGAGGTGCGGGCTGAAGCCCATCTGAGCCGCGCCCTGCGCTTCTTCGGGGTGGTCGCCCTGGTCGGGTGCCTGGCGGCGGTGAGCCTGGTGGTGCTGGCCAAGGCCGCCACGGGGATGTTGCAGGCCGGCGAGACGGCCCCGGTCAGCGAGATCGACCTCAACCCCCTTCCGCAGCGCTCGGTGGTCCTGGCCTCCGACGGCAGTTTGATCGCCGTCCTTCACCGTGAGCAGAACCGCAAGTCGATCCCGCTCACCGAGGTCCCCCAGGTGGTGGTCGACACCGTGCTGGCCGTGGAGGACGCGGCGTTCTACGAGCACGGCGGCATGAACCTGCGGGCCACCGCCCGAGCCCTGGCCACCAACGTCTCTGCGGGCGACGTGCTCCAGGGGGGCTCCACCATCACCCAACAGCTCGTCAAGAACGCGCTGCTCACGCCCAAGCAGGATCTCGGGCGCAAGGTCGAGGAGGCGGTGCTGGCTGTCCGCCTCGAGGACCAGATGACCAAGGACGAGATCCTGGAGCGGTACCTCAACACGGTCTACTTCGGCAACGGCGCCTACGGTCTGCAGGCGGCGGCGGAGCTCTACTTCGGGGTGGATGCCGCCGCGCTGGACCAGGGCGGAGCCGCCTTCCTCGCCGGGCTCATCCGCAACCCCATCGGCTACGACCCCTTCGTCTACCCCGAGGTAGCCAAGGATCGACGCGACCTGGTGCTGGAGCGGTTGCTCGCCGTGGACCAGCTCGAGACCGGCACCGCCGACCAGCTGCGCCGGACGCCGGTGCCCACCGAGCCCCGTAACTCCGAGCTGCTGCCCAAGCCCCAGGACTACTTCATCGAGGAGGTCACCCAGCGCCTGCTGGCCGACCCCCGGCTGGGCGAGACCCAGACCGAGCGCTACAACGCCCTGTTCCTCGGTGGGCTGACCATCAAGACCACGCTCGATCCCCGCCTGCAGACCCTGGCCGAGGAGGCGGTGGCGGCCACCATCCCCGAGCCCGGAGGGGAGTTCACCGCCTCGGTGGTCAGCGTGGAGCCGGGGACGGGGGCGGTCCGGGCCTTGGTGGGCGGGCGGGGCTTCGAGACCGACAAGTACAACATCGCCACCCAGGGCGTGGGCCAGCAGCCCGGCTCTTCGTTCAAGCCCTTCGTGCTGGCCACGGCCATCGAGAACGGCATCTCGCCGCAGTCCACCGTCGACGGACGGGGTCCGTGTGCCTTCCCCAACCCCGGGGGCATTCCCGATCCCTACGAGCTGGAGAACTTCGAGGGTTCGGCCGGCGGCGTCCTCAGCCTGACCGACGCCACCCGTAGCTCCGTCAACTGCGCCTATGTGCGCCTGGGCAAGATCGTCGGCCTGGACAAGGTGGCCGACACCGCCTCGCGCCTCGGCATCACCACGCCCGTGAACGCCGATCTCTCCATGCCGCTCGGGACCAACGAGGTCCTGCCCATCGACATGGCCGGCGCCTACGCCAGCTTCGCCGCCGACGGCATGCACTACCAGCCCTACCTGGTGGACGAGGTGGTCGACCAGGAGGGCACCGTGCTCCTGACGGGTGCGTCGGAGGGCACGCAGGCGATCTCCGAAGCTGCCGCCCGCCTGACCACCGAGGTGCTGGAGGGGGTGGTAAGCGGGGGGACGGCCACCCGGGCCCGGTTCGCCGATCGGCGGCCTGTCGCGGGCAAGACGGGGACGACTTCGGCTTACAGCGACGCCTGGTTCGTGGGCTACACGCCCCAGCTCTCGACCGCGGTGTGGATGGGATCACCGTCCGGCAACGTGGAGATGACCAATGTGGGCGGCGTGCGGGTGACCGGTGGGTCCTACCCGGCGAAGATCTGGCAGGCGTACATGGGGCCGGCCCTGGC
>JALZNY010000265.1 GCA_030857525.1 Actinomycetota bacterium | reverse complement strand
GATGAGGACGATGATCTTGGTGTCAGGGCGCCGCACAGCCGGGACTCAGCGGCGGGATCGGCAGGCGGCGTCGGTGATGGCCTCGGCCTGGGGCCCCGACAGGGCCCCTTGGGTCAGGGCGGCATCGGTGGCGGCCAGGGCCCGCAGGCGACGGGAGGCCGGCGCACAGCGAACCCAGGGCCTGCTGGAAGGCCTGCACCTCAGCTGCTACCCCACCGCTACCCAACATATGTACGTCAGTCTGCCCCTGTTCCCTGGAATATCAAGGGAGTTAGAGGAGATTTCGTGATTCTAATGAGAACGTATCTCAGCTACCCCCACAGCTGATTGAGGTTGGGCTAGCGGTAGCGCTAGCCGAGGTCGGCCAGCAGGCTGATCACCGCCGTCAGGTTGAAGGCCACATGGGCCCAGATGGCCGGTCCGAGGCGGCCGGTGCGCACCGTCAGCAGGGCGGCGACCAGACCGAAGGCGAGCAGCGCGGGTAGGTCGTAGATCTGGAAGTGGATGATCCCGAACACCAGCGAGGAGATGGCGACGGCCCAGCCCGTCCCCAGCCGGCGCTCCACGGCCCGCAGCCACAGACCCCGGTAGAACAGCTCCTCGAACAGAGGGGCGGCCACGGCCACGATGGCCACGAGCAGGACCACGCCCAGGGTGTCGGTGGCGCCGGAGGTCAGCTCCTCAGCCGAGGAGCCGACCTGTTCGGGGTCGATCCCGAGGAGGGGGTACACCAGCGCGATCACCACGACGAGCACGAGCTGGGTGGCGAATCCGGCCAGCAGGCCGAGGGGCACGTCCCGGCCCCGCATCGACAGCCCGAAGTCGGCGGCCAGGCTGTGCCGGCCCTTGCCGTAGGTCGACCACAGCGGCGCTCCCAGCAAGCCGGCCCACAGGGGGACCTGTAAGAGGGCGACGAGGGCCAGCGACAGCCCGGCGAAGTCGCTGCGTCCCGATGCCACCAGGGCGATGGAGCCCACCAGGGCGGGCACGAACAGGGTGAGCAGGGTGCCCAGCACGGCGTCGCCCATGCCCCAGCGCACCGGGTCGGCGTCGGGCTGCGGAGGGGAAGGAGCGATGGGCCCCCACGCTGGGCCCACCGGGCCCCCGATCGGCGGCGAGGACCGGTCGTCGGGCAGCATCGGGGGCCACGCTACTCAGGACGACCTGAGCCCCGCCCGGTAGGTCAGCCTGGCCCTGAAGGGCTCCTCAGACGGCGACGCGCGAGAAGGGCGATGCCGGCTGGCGGCGGTCGGTGCGGGTCCAGCCCGAGGGGACCCCGAGGCGCTCGGCGTGGGTCTCGCACAGGTCGTAGCCCGCGGGTGAGGCATCGACGTCGAGCTCGTCGACCCACGTCGAGCGGGTGCCGTAGTCGTAGGTCATGGTCGCCGCGGCCACCTCATCGCAGCCGGGACGGGCGCAGAGCCGGGGACGGATGGCGGGGGTGGAGCGGCGGGTTCCGAGCGTGGGGCGGGAGTTTCCCATGGCCCGACGCTACCCCTGGGCCTGGTTGAGGTGGTGGATGCTTGCGGTCTGAGGCCCCGGGCCGGCGCAACGGTGGACACTCGGGCCCGTAGCATGGCCCCATGGTTCCCCAGTCCCCCAAGCCGCCTCCTCGCGACGCGCGTGACGCTCGTCGCTCCGAGCGCCGGCCGGGGCGACCGGAACAGGGATGGCCCCGCTGGGGGGCGTGGGCCGCTCTCGGTCTGGTGATGTCGTTTCTCCTGGTCAGCGGCCTGTTCTCGGCCAACGAGGCCGAGCCGGTGGGCTACTCCGAGCTGCGGGAGCGGGTGCGCCAGGACAACATCGCCTCGGTCACGTTCAACACCGCGACCAACCAGATCGTGGCCGAGACCACCGGTGGCGAGCAGTTCCAGAGCAGTGCCACTCCCGAGCTCTTCGCCGCCGACACCGGGCTGTTCGAGGAGCACGAGGTCGAGTTCCGCACCGACACCCCCACGCCCAACATCATCGCTGCGTTCCTCCCGTTCCTGCTGCCCGTCGTCATCCTCATCGGCTTCTTCGTCTGGATGCAGCGCCGGGCCCAGGGCCAGATGGGCGGCATCATGCAGATCGGCCGGTCCAAGGCCAAGACCTACAGCACCGAGAAGCCGGGCACGACCTTCGACGACGTGGCCGGCTACGAAGGCGTCAAGCAGGAGATCACCGAGGTGGTCGACTTCTTGAAGTCGCCCCAGCGCTTCGCCAGCATCGGCGCCCGCATACCCAAGGGCGTGCTCCTGGTCGGTCCTCCCGGGACCGGCAAGACCCTTATCGCCCGGGCGGTGGCGGGCGAGGCCGGCGTGCCCTTCTTGTCGGTCACGGGCTCGGACTTCATGGAGATGTTCGTGGGCGTCGGGGCCAGCCGGGTGCGCGACCTGTTCCAGTCGGCCCGCAAGATGGGCCGGGCCATCATCTTCGTCGACGAGATCGACTCCATCGGCCGCAAGCGGGGAGCCGGGCTGGGCGGCGGGCACGACGAGCGCGAGCAGACCCTCAACCAGATGCTCTCGGAGATGGACGGCTTCGAGGCCACCGAAGGCATCGTCATGATGGCCGCCACCAACCGGCCCGACATCCTCGATCCCGCCCTGTTGCGCCCGGGCCGCTTCGACCGCCAGGTCGTCGTCCCCCTCCCCGAGTGCGACGAGCGCCTGGCCATCCTCAAGGTCCACTCCAAGGACAAGCAGATCGGCGACGACGTCGACCTCCTCACCGTGGCCAAGGGAACCCCGGGCATGAGCGGGGCCGACCTGTCCAACCTGGTCAACGAGGCCGCCCTGTTCGCCGTTCGTCGCGATGCCAAGCAGGTCTTCATGGAGGACTTCGAGTCGGCTCGCGACCGGATGCTCATGGGCCAGCGCCGGGAGTCGATGGCGCTGTCGGACGAGGAGAAGGAGATCGTGGCCTACCACGAGGGGGGCCACGCCGTGTGCGCGGCGGTGCTGCCCCACGCCGACCCCCTGCACAAGGTGACGATCCTGCCCAGCGGCATGGCTCTCGGGGTCACCCAGCAGCTCCCCGAGGAGCGTCACCTCTACCGCCAGGACTACATCGAGGACTCGCTGGTGGTCCGCCTGGGTGGGCGCATCTCCGAGGAGCTGGTGTTCGGGGTCATCTCCACCGGCGCCAACAACGATCTGATGGGCGCCACCGAGCTCTCCCGCAAGATGGTGCGGGAGTGGGGCATGAGCGATCGCATCGGCCCCATGGCCTGGGGGGGCCAGGGCCAGGTGTTCCTCGGCGAGGACCTCATGCACAGCCGGGAGTACTCC
>JALZNY010000264.1 GCA_030857525.1 Actinomycetota bacterium | reverse complement strand
GCCTACTCCGGCGCCGGAGCGGGGCTGGTGGTGGCCACGTGCTCGCTGGCGGCCGGTGCGCTGGTCGCGGCCGTGGTCTTCGGGGCCAGCCTGTCGGCGCTCGTGTCGACCCCAGCGACCTACGGCTGGCCCTGGGACGTGGGGGTGATGACGGGCTTCGGCTACGGGGACCTGGACCTGGAGGCCGTCAACCGGACCATGGGAGGCCAGCCCGACGTCGAGAGCTGGAGCGTGCTCGGCTTCAGCAGCGACATCACGCTCGACGACGAGCCTGTTCTTGCCGTCGTCGGCCTCGACACCCGGGACGACGTGGACTTCGCCGTGTTGTCGGGCCGCCTGCCGCGAGCTCCGGACGAGGTGGCGGTCGGGAGCCGGACGGCCACCGAGCGCGGCTTGGCTGTGGGCGACGAGGTGGAGGTGGCGGGCGAGGGCCTCCCGACCCGCCGATCGACCGTGACGGGGATCGCCGTGCTCCCCCCGCTGGGGCCGTTCCAGGCGGATCGCACCGGACCGGGGACGGGCATCGTGCTCCCGGCGTCGATCGCACCTCCCGAGCTGGTGGCCGAGAGCGTCTCCTTCGTGGGCATCGACTTGGCGCCCGGGGTCGAGGCCGACGCCTTCCTCCGCGAGCGGCGGGACTCGGTGGCCTCGTGGGACGTCGCCGGCTCCCCTCCCGTCGAGTACGCCACGCCGGTGCGGCCCGACGAGATCGTCGATGCCGAGGCCATGCGCAACGTCCCCCTGGTGGTCGGTGGCCTCCTCGCCGCGAGCGCGCTGGTCGGCTTGGGCGTCGCCGTCGCCCTGTCTGTCCGGGCCCGCCGGCGGGAGCTGGCGATCCTCCGGTCGCTCGGCTTCACCGGGCGCCAGCTCCGGACCACCGTGCGGGCCCAGGCGATGGCCACGATGGCCGCTGCCCTCGTGGTGGGCGCCCCCCTGGGCGTGGCCGCCGGCCGGTTCAGCTGGCGGTCCTTCGCTTCGGTGCTCGGCGTCGTGACCGATCCCGTCATGCCCCTCCGGTGGCTCGCGGCCACGGTGGCCGGCGCCCTGGTGGTGGCCCTGGCCGCCGCCGCCCTGCCAGCGAGGAGGGCGGCCCGGACCGAGCCGGTGCACGGCCTTCGGGCCGAGTGAACGACGCCTCATGGGGGCCAGCGGGCGATCGTCACCGGACGGCCTGCCCCGGGCGGCTGGATAGGCTGCCCCCGCCATGGAAGTCGTGATCCTGCTCCTCGCCCTGTTGATCATCGCCGGTTCGGTGCTCGGCGCCGTCACCTCCCGGCGTCGCACGGACGACGAGGACTGGCTGGAGCCGGGGCCCGAGGCCGACCAGGAGGCCGTCCACGGGGCGGCCACGTCGCCGCCCGAGGCGTCGGACCAGGTCGACCTCGACGAGGCGAATCTGAACGAACCTTCCTCGGGGGTGGGCGTGGCCCCCCGTCCCGGTGAATCCCCTCCGGAGGAGGGGGTGGCCGACGACCTCGGACCCGAGCCCGACGACGCCACCGTGGCCGAGATCGAGGAGGCGCTGGCCCGGGCCGTGGCCGCCGAGCAGGCCGAGGCGGTCAAGCCCCGCTTCCGCGACCGCCTGGCCAAGGCCCGCAGCCTGCTGGCCGGCTACGTCACGTCGATCCTGTCGCGAACCACCATCGACCAGGAGACCTGGGACGAGCTGGAGGAGGCCCTGATCCGGGCCGACGTGGGCGTGAGCACCACCACCATGGTCCTCGACGACCTTCGAGCCGAGGTGGCCGAGAAGGGCATCACCGAGCCCGAGGCGCTCATGGCCCAGCTCAAGGGTGATCTCAAGGCCCGGCTGGCGGTGGGGTCGCGGGAGTTGACCTTCGAGCCCGGCGCCCCCAACGTCTGGCTGTTCGTGGGGGTCAACGGGGTGGGCAAGACCACCACCATCGGCAAGCTGGGCAAGCGGGCCAAGGCCGACGGGCACCGCGTGGTCATGGCCGCCGGCGACACCTTCCGGGCCGCGGCGGCCGAGCAGCTGGGCGTGTGGGCCGAGCGGGTGGGGGCCGACTTGGTCCAGGGAGCGGAAGGGGGCGATCCCAGCTCGGTGATCTTCGACGCCGTGCAGCGCGCCGCGTCGACCAACACCGACCTGGTCCTGGCCGACACCGCCGGGCGCCTGCACACCAAGGTGAACCTCATGGAACAGCTCCGCAAGGTGCGCCGGGTGGCGGAGAAGCCGCCGGGACGCGTCACCGAGGTGCTCTTGGTCCTCGATGCCACCACCGGCCAGAACGGCCTCACCCAGGCCCAGCAGTTCACCGAGGCGGTCGAGGTCACCGGCGTGGTGCTGACCAAGCTCGACGGCTCGGCCAAGGGGGGCATCGTGCTGGCCATCCAGGGCGAGCTCGGCATCCCCGTCAAACTGGTGGGGCTGGGCGAGACGGTCGACGACCTCGTCCCCTTCGACCCCGACGAGTTCGTGGAGGCCCTCCTCGGCTGACGCTCAGCAGGCGGACGTCGATCCCCCTCCGCTCTGCACCAGTAGACGCTTCGGGGGAGGAGCGGTAAGGGTCGAGAGGGTGCCCCGGCTGGCACACTTGGACTCGTGAGCCAGGACCTGGCGATCCTGCATGTCGACATGGACGCCTTCTACGTGGCCGTCGAGGCCAAGCACGACCCCACCCTGGCAGGGCGGCCCGTCATCGTGGGCGGTTCGGGGAACCGGGGCGTGGTGGCCTCGTGCTCCTACGAGGCCCGGGCCTACGGGATCCATTCCGCCATGCCCTCGACCAGGGCGCGCCGGCTGTGCCCCTCGGCGGTGTTCCTCCCCGGCCGCTACGACCTCTACCAGACCTACAGTGGCCAGCTCCACGAGGTGCTGCACAGCTTCACCCCGCTGGTGGAGGCGATCTCCCTGGACGAGGCCTTCCTCGACGTGGCCGGCGCCCGTCGCCTGTTCGGCAGTGCCACCGAGATCGCCTGGACCATCCGCCGGCGCATCGCCGACGACCTGGGTCTGGCGGCATCGGTGGGGGTGGCCAGCTCCAAGCTCGTGGCCAAGCTGGCGTCCAAGGCGGCCAAGCCTCGGGCCTCGCTCCCGGCGCCGGTACCCGGCCTGGGGGTGAAGGTGGTCGAGGCCGGCTCCGAGTTGGCCTTCCTCCACCCCTTGGCGGTCGGCGCCTTGTGGGGCGTGGGTCCGGCCACCGCTCGCCGACTCGAGCGACTCGGGGTGGCCACCGTCGGCGACCTGGCCGCCGTCCCGGTCGAGAGCCTGGTCGCCGCCCTCGGTCCCGCCCAGGGTCGCCACCTTCACGC
>JALZNY010000263.1 GCA_030857525.1 Actinomycetota bacterium | reverse complement strand
GACGCCACGAGCGGAGGACGTCATGGCCATGAGCGCGTCGGAGTTGCGCCAGAACATCTACCGGCTGCTCGACGAGGTGTTGGAGACGGGGGTCCCCCTCGAGATCGAGCGCAAGGGCCAGAGGCTGCGGATCGTGCCCGAGGAGCGCGTCTCCAAGCTCGACCGCATCGTGGGCCGGGAGGACTACCTCATCGGTGACCCCGACGACATCATCCACATGGACTGGTCGAAGTACTGGAAGCCGTTCCTGTGATCCACCTCGACAGCCACGTGGTGGTATGGCTGTTCTCCCACAAGCGCAGTCGTATCCCCAAGTCGATCCAACGGCGGATCACCCGGGAACGGCCCGCCATCTCTCCGATGGTCGAGGTCGAGCTCGCCTTCCTCTTCGAGGTGGGCAGAGTATCCGGTCCCCCGGGTGAGGTCCTCGACGACCTACGGGCCAATCTCGGGCTGGCCGTCTCCGACGCCCCCTTCGCGGCCGTGTCCCGGGCCGCCGTGGGTCTCACCTGGACACGCGATCCCTTCGATCGCCTCATCGCCGCCCAGTCGATCGTCGACCGAGCCCCGTTGGTGACCGCCGACGAGACCATCCTCGAGCGTCTCCCTACCGCGGTGTGGGGGTAGCGGCGGAGCTGGCCGCACGGAGACGGGCTGCGTCGGTAGACTCGCAGCACGTAGCGCCCAACCGAGGAGGGCGGTTTCTTTGTTCGAACGCTTCACCGACCGAGCCCGCAGGGTCGTCGTGCTTGCCCAAGAGGAAGCGCGGCTGCTCAACCACAACTACATCGGCACCGAGCACATCCTGCTCGGGCTGATCCACGAAGGCGAGGGGGTGGCGGCCAAGGCCCTCGAATCGCTGGGGATCTCCTTGGAAGCCGTCCGTAGCCAGGTGGAGGAGATCATCGGCCAGGGCGGCTCGTCGCCGTCCGGCCACATCCCCTTCACCCCCCGAGCCAAGAAGGTCCTCGAGCTGTCGCTGCGAGAGGCCTTGCAGCTCGGCCACAACTACATCGGCACCGAGCACATCCTGCTCGGGCTGATCCGTGAGGGCGAGGGCGTGGCCGCCCAGGTCCTGGTGAAGCTGGGGGCCGACCTGTCCCGGGTCCGCCAGCAGGTCATCCAGCTCCTGTCGGGCTACTCCGGCGCCGGCAGCCCCGAGGCGGGCAAGGCCGGGGCCAGCACCGGTGGGGGAGGCGGCGAATCGCCGTCGGGCTCCCTGGTGCTCGACCAGTTCGGGCGCAACCTCACCCAGCAGGCCCGGGAGAAGAAGCTCGATCCGGTGATCGGCCGCTCTCGCGAGATCGAGCGGGTCATGCAGGTGCTCTCCCGTCGCACCAAGAACAACCCCGTGCTCATCGGTGAGCCCGGCGTGGGCAAGACCGCCATCGTCGAGGGCCTGGCCCAGCGCATCACCGTCGACGACGTGCCCGAGACCATCGCCGGCAAGCAGCTCTACACCCTCGACCTGGGGGCGCTGGTGGCCGGCAGCCGCTACCGGGGCGACTTCGAGGAGCGCCTCAAGAAGGTGCTCAAGGAGATCCGCACCCGGGGCGACATCATCTTGTTCATCGACGAGCTCCACACCCTGGTGGGTGCCGGTGCCGCCGAGGGTGCCATCGACGCCGCCTCCATCCTCAAGCCCATGCTGGCCCGAGGCGAGCTGCAGACCATCGGCGCCACCACGCTCGACGAGTACCGCAAGCACCTGGAAAAGGACGCCGCCCTCGAGCGTCGCTTCCAGCCCATCAAGGTGGAGGAGCCCTCCGTGGCCCACACCATCGAGATCCTCAAGGGCCTGCGCGACCGCTACGAATCTCACCACCGGGTGACCATCACCGACCAGGCCCTGGTGGCCGCAGCCAACCTGGCCGACCGCTACATCTCCGACCGCCACCTGCCCGACAAGGCCATCGACCTCATCGACGAGGCTGGCAGCCGCATGCGCATCCGCCGGATGCAGACCCCGCCCGACTACAAGGAGCTGGAGAACCAGCTCTCGCGGGTGGTGCAGTCCAAGAAGGAGGCGGTGGAGGCCCAGCGCTACGAGGAGGCGGGCAAGCTCCGCGACCAGGAGAAGGCCCTGCTCGAGCAGAAGGCCACCAAGGAGCGCGAGATCAAGGACTCCGGGGTCGACCTCTTCGACGAGGTCGACGAGGAGGCCATCGCCGAGGTGCTGTCGCTGTGGACCGGCATCCCCGTCTACAAGCTCACCGAGGAGGAGACGGCCAAGCTGCTGCGCATGGAGGACGAGCTGCACAAGCGGGTCGTCGGCCAGGAGGACGCCATCAAGTCGGTGTCCCAGGCCATCCGCCGCACCCGGGCCGGCCTCAAGGATCCCAAGCGCCCCAGTGGCTCGTTCATCTTCCTGGGCCCTTCCGGGGTGGGAAAGACCGAGCTGGCCAAGACCCTGTCGGAGTTCCTCTTCGGCGACGAGTCGTCGCTGATCGCCCTCGACATGTCCGAATACATGGAGAAGCACACGGTCAGCCGCCTGGTGGGCTCGCCTCCCGGCTACGTGGGCTACGAGGAGGGTGGCCAGCTCACCGAGGCCGTGCGGCGCAAGCCCTTCTCGGTGGTGCTCTTCGACGAGATCGAAAAGGCCCACCCCGACGTGTTCAACACCCTGCTCCAGATCCTGGAGGAAGGCCGCCTCACCGACGCCCAGGGCCGCTCGGTCGACTTTCGCAACACCGTGTTGATCATGACGTCCAACCTGGGCACGGCCGACCTGCGCAAGGCGGCGGTGGGCTTCTCCAAGTCCGACGAGGCGGTGAGCTACGCCAAGATGAAGGAGAAGGTCAACGACGCCCTCAAGCAGCACTTCCGGCCTGAGTTCCTCAACCGCATCGACGAGACCATCGTGTTCCACGAGCTGTCCAAGCCCGAGGTGGTCTCCATCGTCGACCTCATGATCCAGCGGGTAACCGGCCAGCTCGTGAGCCAGGGCATCGGTCTGGAGCTGACGCCCGAGGCCAAGCAGGTGCTGGCCGACAAGGGCTACGACCCGACGCTCGGGGCTCGGCCCCTTCGCCGGGCCATCCAGCGCATGATCGAGGACCCCATGTCGGAGCGCATCCTGTTCAAGGAGTTCACCGCCGGCGAGACGGTCATCGTCGACGCCGAAGGTGGCGAGATCGTGTTCCGCACCGTCGAGGGCTTTGAGCCCCCGCCGGTGGAGCTGGCCGAGGCCGGTCCCGCCGAGTAGCTGCACCTGCTCCTCGGGGCGTCACTCAGCTCGCAGCGTCTCCGCTGTGGGGGATTCGTGCCGCCG
>JALZNY010000262.1 GCA_030857525.1 Actinomycetota bacterium | reverse complement strand
AGGTGGCCCAGGCCAGGGCGGCGGCCAGGTTGGCGTGCTCAGCCTGCAGCCGGTCGAGCCCGACCCGTTGCGCCGGCCCCTCCAGCTCCGGCGCTACCTCCTCGGCCAGGGAGGTGGCCCACTCCAGGTGACGGCGGCGCAGCTCCGGCGCCTCTCCCGATCGCTCCAGGCGTTCACCGGCATAGGCGCGCACAGATTCCAACAGGCCGTAGCGGGTGACCCGAGTCCGGGGGTCGGCCTGCACCAACGAGGCGTCGACGAGGGCAGACAGCAGGGGGAACACGTCGTTGCCGCCGTCCGCCTCGGGAACAACCGCCTCGGCGGCGGCCAGGGTAAAGCCGCCGGAGAACACCGACAAGCGGGCCAAGAGCCGGGCCTCGGCATCGCTCAGGCGCTCATGCGCCCAGTCGAGGGTGGCCCGTAGGGCCTGGTGACGGGTGGGGGCGGTGCCGGGCCCATCGGCCAGGAGCCGGAAGCGGTCGTCGAGTCCGGCGGCAATCTCCTCCATCGACAGCTTCGGGACCTGGGAGGCGGCCAGCTCCAGGGCCAGCGGTAGCCCGTCGAGACGAAGACAGATCTGGGCCACGGCGCTGGCGTTGTCCTCGGTGAGGACGGCCCCGATCCTGGCCTCGCCGGCTCGGGCCAAGAAGAGCCTCACGGCCTCCGAGGCGGCTGCTTCCTCGGCCGTCACCGTCCCCGATCGCGGGACGGGCAGCGGCGTCAGCGTGAACGTGGCCTCCCCCGCCACCCGCAGCCGGGACTGGCTGGTGGCCAGGATGCGCAGCCCAGGACAGGAGGCAAGCAGGACCTGGGCCAGCTCGGCGCAAGCCTCCACCAGGTGCTCGCAGTTGTCGAGCACGAGCAGGAGGCGCCGTCGGGCCAGGTGGGCCACCAGGGAGCGTTGGGCGTCGACGCCCGCCGACTCGACCAGGCCGAGCACGTGGGCCACCTGTCCTGGTACCCGTTGCGGATCGGCCAGCGGGGCCAGCTCCACCAGGGCTACTCCGTCGACAGCATCTGTTGCCGCCGTATCGGCGTCCTCGCCCTCCAGCTCCCGCGCCACCTCCAGGGCCAGCCGGCTCTTGCCCACCCCCCCGGGTCCGGTGAGGGTGACCAGTCGGGTCCCACCGAGCAGTCGGCGCACCTCGATCCGCTCGCCTTCCCGGCCTACGAAGCTGGTCAGGGGCAACGGGAGCGACGGCCGCACCGAGTTGGCATCGGTACTCAGCGCGTCGGCGGGTTCGGCCCCGAGCAGGTCGACATAGGCCCTCTCGGTCTGGAGCGACGGTCGCACGCCCAGCTCGTCGGCCAGCAGCCGCCGGCAGCGCTCATAGGCCCGCAGGGCAGCACCCCGGTTGCCGGAAGCGGCGTGGGCCACCATGAGTCGCACGTAGGCCGACTCTCGCCATGGATCGAGCGAGACAGCCTCTTCGGCCCGAGCCACGCCCTGCGCACTGTCGCCGGCCAGCGTGCACGCCTCGGCCGACGCCTCCAGGGCCCGGAGCCGCACCTCGGCCAGCTCGGCCTGGCGCCGCTCCACCCACGCACCTCGGGCAGCCACGAGGAATGGGGGCGACGCCACCTCGAGCGCAACGTCGGCCGCCGCTCGTGCTCCGTCCGCCCGCCCGACGACGCCGGCCCGAGCCGCCCGCAACGCCTCCTCGGCGACGGCCAGGGAAGTCTCCGCCTCCTCCACGTCGACCACCACCGACTCGGGCAGGCACAGCTGGTACCACCCCGCTCCACTGGCCAGGATCTGGGCCCGGTCCAGGCCGGCCCGGGCCAGGAACACCCGGAGCTTCGACGCCAGGCCCCGCAGCGCCGTGCGCCAGGTTGGGGGCAGCTCCTCGCCCCACAACGCCTCGGCCAGCTCGTCGGTGGGAACCGGCCGGTGACGCTCGCTGACCAGGAAGGCCAAGGTCAGGCGCCCAAGGGATCCCAACCCGGTGTCGTCGACCACGACGCCGTCCACCTCAACTCGCACGGGACCGGCCAGGTGGATGCGCAGCTCCATCTCCGCCTCAAGGTACTGCGCCGACCTGCTGCCAACTTGTGTGGTCTCGCCGACTCGCTCGAGCGACTGTTTCACCCCCTTCGTAGACTCGAACGTGAGCGAGATCACCGAGCTGTCGGCCCACCTCAACGCAGCGGAATGCCGGTGGCTGCTCCTGGTGGCCGAGTTCGACCGCCGGGAGGGCTGGGGAACCTGGGAGTGCCGCAGCTGCGCCCACTGGTTGAACTGGAAATGCGGGATCGACTTGGGCGCCGCTCGTGAGCGGGTGCGGGTCGCTCGGTCCCGCGGGCAGCTCCCGGCGATCACCGCTTCCCTTCGCTGCCGGCGAGCTGAGCTACTCGAAGGTAAGGGCTCTGACCCGGGTGGCCGAGCCCGAGACCGAGGGTGCGCTGCTGGAGATGGCTCTCGCCGGAACCGCGTCGCACCTGGAGCGCATCGTGCGGGCCACCGCCGGGCCCTCAGCCACGAGGAGGTCGACCAGGCCAACCGCATGCACGAGGAGCGATCCCTGCGCTGGCACCACGACGAGGACGGCACCTTCGTCCTGCAGGCTCGACTCACCCCAACAGGGAGCCCTGGTGCGAAAGGCATTGGAAGCAGCTGTCGAAGCAGGTAAAGGCGTTTCCGCGAAAACATCTTTACCTGCTCCCGAAGCTTCCTCGTCCCCGAAACCCGAGGAACAGCCCTCCCTCGCCCAGCACCAGCCGACGCCCTGGTGTCCATGGCTGAGTCGTACCTCGCCAAGGTCCCAGCGCCGGCCACGGCGACCACCACCTGGTCACCGTGCACGTGCGAATCGACGTACTGGCCACCAACGACGCCGAGGGGCGCTGCGAGCTCGACGACGGCCCCGCCCTGGCGGCCGAGACGGCTCGGCGGCCGGGCTGCGATGCGGCCGTGGTCGCCATCGTGGAGGACCACCACGGCACGCCGCTCGATGTGGGCCGCAAGACCCGCACCATCTCCCCGGCTCTACGTCGGGCCCTCCAACTCGCGACCAGGGCTGTCGCTTCCCGGGCTGCACCAACCGCCGCTTCCTCGACGGCCACCACATGCGCCACTGGACCAAGGGAGGCGAAACCTCGCTGTCCAACCTCGTCTCCGCATGTTCGCTCCATCATCGAGCTCTGCACGAGGGTGGCTACTCAGCCGTGGCCACAGACGATCCCGCCCACCCGATCACCTTCCGCCGGCCCGACGGGAGCCTGCTGCCGGCGGAGCCGCCTCCCCTGCCCCCCGGTGATGCCTCTGCCATCGTGGAG
>JALZNY010000261.1 GCA_030857525.1 Actinomycetota bacterium | reverse complement strand
CTGGTGGACCACCTGGCGTCGGCCTTCTCGGCCAAGGTGTTCGCCGAAGGGCGCTCACCCTTCGATGGGCGGATGGGGGCGGCCACGGTGTCCCCCCTGCTCGACCTGGCCGACGACGCACTCGGCGACGGCGCCCTCGGGCTCCCCTTCGATGCCGAGGGCACCCCCAAGGTCCGCGTCGCGTTGCTCACCGGCGGCGTGGTGACCGGCCTGGTGCACGACCGGACCAGCGCGGCCGCCGCCGGCACGGAGTCCACCGGCCACGGTTGGGCTGCCCCCAACCCGTCCGGGCCGGCCCCGTCACACCTGGTGCTGGCCCCGGGCACCAGCCCGGTCGACGAGCTGGAAGCCGGGATCGACCGGGGGCTGCTCGTCACCCGCTTCTGGTACACCCGCGACGTCAACCCCAAGCGCACCCTCATCACCGGCATGACCAGGGACGGCACCTTCCTCATCGAAGGTGGGCACCGAGGGCCACCGGTTCGCAACCTGCGCTTCAACATCTCGATCGTCGAAGCCCTGGGCGCCTGCGACGGCGTCGGCGACCGAACCCAGCCGAGCAGCGACGAGGGCGCCGACATCCGTACCCCCGCCCTCAGGCTTCGCTCGTTCCGCTTCACGTCCTCCTCCGACCACTGATGTCGGATCCCGTACGGGAGCGGCGGGCCCGGGTGGCCCGCCTGGCGGTGGGGGGCACGCGCCTGGGCTACCTGCTCTTCGCCGTGGCCACGGTGGTGCTGGTGACCGGACTGGCCACCAACTTCAGCGAGACCGTCGCCGGCGTAGTGGTGGCCTGCCTGGTGACCGGCTCGGTGGTGCTCGCCCCCGCCATGATCCTCGGCTACGCCACCAGAGCGGCCGAGCGCCAGGACCGCGAGCGGGGCCTGTAGGTAGCGTCTACCGTTCGATCCGACCCGAGATGGGAAGACTGACCTGATGCCTACCATCAGCTGCGCCGTCGAGGTCGACCGTCCCCTGCCGCTGGTCTACCAGCGTTGGACCGCTTCCCCGTTGCTCCCCTCGTTCATGGGAGGAACGGCCGCCGAGCGCCAGGTCGACGCCGTCTCGGTCGACTGGGTGCTCCTGGTCGAGGGCAAGAGCAGCAACTTCGACGCGGTGGTGATCGAGCACATCCCTGAGCAGGGCATCGCCTGGGAGAACGGCGTCCGGCCCCACTCGGGAGTGGTCCGGTTCGAGGACCTGGACGGCGGACGATCGCGGATCAGCGTAGAGATCGACTGGGGCACGGCGGACGAGGCCGCGGTGGCCGATCGACTGATCGTCCGGCGCCAGCTGCAGCGTGACCTGGAGCGCTTCCGCCACGACGCCGAGAGCACCGCACCCCCGCCGTCTGGCTCCCACGGGGCCACGTCGCTCAACAGAGGGAGCGCGTCCGGGGCACCCGCAGGGGCGGATGGAGCCGCTGGGGCCGCCGGCGACGACAGGGGTCGCTCGGCGGAGTCCCCGACCGAGATCCCAGCCCGGGGCTGGGTCGACATCGCCAAGCGAACCGGCGCCCAGGTGAAGCAGGACAACCTGAGCATCGTGGCCGCCGGTGTCGCCTTCTACGTGTTCCTGGCCCTGGTACCGGCGCTGATCGCGGTCATCTCCGTCTACGGCCTGGTGGCCGATCCCGTCGACGTGCAGCGCCAGCTGGACTCGGCCCTGTCGGCGGTACCCACCGAGGCCGCCGACCTCGTGCGCACGCAGGTGACGGCCATCACCGAGCAGGGCCGGACGAGCATCGGCCTGGCCCTGGCGGTCAGCGTGGTGGTGGCGCTCCTGGGCGCCTCCAAGGGAATGCAGGCGCTGGTGACCGCCCTGAACATCGCCTACGACGAGGACGAGACCCGCAGGTTCTTCCGCCTCAAGGGCCTGGCCCTGCTCCTCACGCTGGGGATGGCGGTGGCGGCGGTGCTTGGGGTTGGCGCCATGGTGGTGATCGGCAACGTCGCCGCTCGCCTCGGCACCGCGGGGGAGCTGGCCTTGACCGTGCTGCGCTGGCCGCTCCTCGCCGTCGTGATCATTCTCGGCCTGGCCGTCCTGTACCGCTACGCCCCCGACCGCGACGCCCCCTCCTGGCGCTGGGTGACCCCGGGAGCGGTGGTCGCGACCGTCCTTTGGCTCGTGGGATCGATCGCCTTCTCGATCTACGTGGGCAACTTCGGCAGCTACAACGAGACCTACGGCAGCCTGGGTGCCGTCGTGGTGTTGCTCCTGTGGCTGTTGCTGACCGCCTACGCCATCGTGCTCGGCGCCGAGCTGGACGGCGAGGCGGAACGCCAGACCGTCAAGGACTCCACCAGCGGGCCGGCGCAGCCCCTCGGCCAGCGCCGGGCCTACGCCGCCGACACCGTGGCCAGCAACGCGTAGAGCCGGGGGCCACCGCAGACGGACTGGTTCAGACCGGCGGGGTGCCTTCGAAGACGACCGTCACGTCGGTGAACCCCAACGACGCGAGCATGGCCTTCAACATGGTGACGGTGTTGGCCTCAGCTCGTTCCACGAGACCCCCATCGACGGCGGCGGCGGCCAGCTTGTCCTCGGCCAGCAGGTAGAGGTCGCGTTCGCCGGTGGGACTGTCGGAGAACATCGATCCGGCCCGGTCGATCAGGCCTCGCTGGCGCGAGATCACGTAGCTGCTTTCGGGGTCGACCCTCGGCTGCGACAGACGAGCGTGAGGCAGGCGAACCGTGACGCCCTGCCCGTCGTCGGACACCTCGATGGCGCCTGCGCCCAACGCGGTGAAGTCGACCGATGCGTCGACCGACCCTCCGGCGAGGAACTGGGTGCGCTCACCCCTGATGAACGACGGGACGAAGCGGGTGTCGTCCTCCACGTCGAGGATCACCTGGAACTGGCCGGTGGCCGCCCGGTACTCGCTCAGATCCTCGATCGCCTGCAGCAGGCTGGGCTGGCTGCGGTCGACCGATTGGCGGGAGAACGGGTTCAACGACGGGAGCAGATCGCCCACCCGAGCGAGCCCAGCCACCGCCACCACGGCCACCACAGCCACCAGGACCGCCCGGGCCCACGGCGACGAGGACGGTGGGCGGGGCGCTGGCCCCTCCCTCGTCACAACCGGATCCGATCTCGACTCGTGCTGGGTCAGGGCCACGGCCCCAGGCTACCGGTTGGCCCCACCCACTCCCTAGCGTCGGACGGGTGAGCGAAGCCGACGTCCTCCCCTGCGCCCTGGCCCCCCAGGACTCCCCCGCCCTGGCCACCGCGGTCGCCGCCGGCGGGGGTCGCATCGTGGCTGCGGATCAGGCCGAGGC
>JALZNY010000030.1 GCA_030857525.1 Actinomycetota bacterium | reverse complement strand
TCGGCGACGCCGTAGAGGCGCTCGAACATCTCCTCCGAACAGGGGGTGATCAGCAAGTCGTGGCGTCCGGCGGTGTCGGCGGTGATCGTCAACAAAGGGCGGCTGCGGTTGGAGTAGAGCACGCTGCCCGTGGTCACGTAGATGCTGGTCCCGTAGTCGACGGTTCGCCCGGTGGAGAGCCACTCGTCGGGGTCGCCCTGGCCCGAGGGATCACGGCCGAAGGCGGCGACGTCGGCCACCTGCTCCCCGGTGGGGGATCGCACCCGCAGCGTCTGGCCCCGGTCGAGGGCCAGGGCGCAGCCGGTCTGGGGATCGAGGCGCAGGGAGCGCAGCAACGTCATCTCGCCGGCGTGGTGTTGTAGGGCTGCATGGCCCATGGTGTACTACCTCGGGTGGCGGGGCCGGCAGCGTCGGGGACAGGCGGCCCCAGGACCCGCCGGGGTCTGCGCCTGGCCGAGTTGCTCACCCTGGGCGACCAGACCGACGAGCACGGACGCCTGCTGTTGGAGGACTCGGCCCCCCGCCAGGCGCAGAAGCGGGTCAAGCGGGCTGGGGTGCCCATGGTCGAGGCCGTCTGTGACTACGCCGACTCACCGTCGCGCCAGGGCGGGCGCATGAACGTGTCGGCCTACGAGGCGTTGCGCCACGACATCGCCGAGGTGCTCAACGGCTTCGCCTGGCTGGCCGACCTGCGTAGGTCGGCGTCACCGACTCCGGGGCGGGACAGCGTCGGGGGCCTGATCGACGTGGCCAACCTGGGCAGCACGCTGCCGCTGGTGCTGTTCCGTCGCGGGCATGACCAAGTGCCGGCGCAGGGTGCCTTGCCTGGCTACATCGCCTCCATCTTCAAGGCCAGCCGGGGGCTGTTCTCGGGGGCGGTCGCCATGCTCAACGAGGACCGGGACCCCGAGGCGTCCGTCACGACCGCAGAGGTCGTGGCCTTCGCCGAGGAGCACGGGCACCTCCGCCGACGCGAGACGCAACGGGTGTGTGCCGCTCCCAGCCGCCTGATCGGCCGTACCATCGAGGCCGTCTTGACCGGCACCGGCGCCGAGCCGAGCCGGAGCAGGTTGGGCGCCCACCTGGACGGTGCCGAGCTGTGGAGGTTCTTCACCCTCCACGACTCCTTCAGCCAGGCCTTGAGCAACTACCGCTTCGTGCTGGCCAACCTCGCCAGGGAGCACCCGGGCGCCCGCCCCGATGAGCTCATGGGCGTCGTGGTCACCATGGCGGGCAGGACGGGAACCTTCGGCGACCTGACTGCGGCCGTGACCCACCACGGCAACCAGGCGCAGTCGGCCATGAACGAGGTGCTGGGCCGGTCGGGTGAGGTCGCGCCCCTCACCCTCCCGACCCTGCTGCAGATGCTGTAGGCATCCACTCACGTCCTCGGCCGGCAGGTGCCGCCCACAGCCCGCAAGAGCGGGCACGGGTCAGGCCTGGGGTGCGGTCTCCCGGAGGTCGCTCTTGGCCTCGGCGCCGTTGCCGGCGCCACTCCCGGAGCCGTTCCCTGCTCCGGCCGAGGTCCCGCCGGCCCCACCAGCCGCGCCCGTCGCCTCGGCCAGGCGCTTGATGTGCACCGAGCCGGTCATGATCGTGCCACTGGGCGGCCGGGGCTGGTTGCTGCCGAGGTTCTCCAGTCGCCGCTGGTCCTCCTCGGTGAGCTGCTGCTTGGGCAGGGGCTTGAGGTGGGCCACGTCGGACGCCTTGATCCCGAGACCTTCGCCCACCCGGTCGCCGAAGTCGTCGTCGATCAGGTACAGGTGCCAGACCATGCGCTCCTTGACCACCGCCTCGCACTGGCCGAGGAGGTCGATCAGGTTGAACACCAGGTCGTCGCGCTCCCAGTCCATCATCGTGCGGTAGCGGTCGGCGGCCTGCTGATAGTCGTTGGTGCGGGGGATGCGGCTGCGGGTGAGCTGGCCCTGGATGACCGGGCCCTGCTTGTCGTGGGTGGGGTACTCGGCCTCGGCCAAGCCGCCGGTGGAGCTGGGCTCGTAGTTGACGTGCGGGTTCTCGCCGGCGCCGTCGACGAAGTAGGCCATCTGGCCGTCACGCTGGTTGGTGCGCACCTGGGCGTGCTTGGGTTGGTTGACCGGGAGCTGGAGGTAGTTGGGGCCGACCCGGTAGCGCTGGGTGTCGGAGTAGGAGAAGGTGCGTCCCACGAGCATCTTGTCGTCGGAGAAGTCCAGGCCGTCGACCAGCACCCCGGTCCCGAAGGAGATCTGCTCGCTCTCGGCGAAGAAGTTCTCCACGTTGCGGTCGAGCACCATCCGGCCCACCGGGCGCAGGGGGAAGCGGTCCTCGGGCCAGGTCTTGGTGTCGTCGAGCGGGTCGAACTCGAGCTCGGGGTGCTCGTCGTCGCTCATGATCTGGACGTTGAGCTCCCACTCCGGGTAGTCACCCCGGTCGACGGCGTCCTGGAGGTCCTTGGTGGCGTGGCCGAGGTCGCTGCCCTGGATGGCGTCGGCTTCGGCCTGGGTCAGGGCGGCCACGCCCTGCTTGGGCACCCAGTGGTACTTGACCAACACGGTGTCACCGTCGGCGTCGACCATCTTGTAGGTGTTGACGCCGAAGCCCTGCATGTGGCGGTAGTCGGCGGGGATGCCGCGGGGGCTGAACAGATGCGTGAGCATGTTCATCGTCTCGGGCGAACTCGACAGGAAGTCGAAGATGCGGTTGGGCTCCTGGCGGAACGTCACCGGGTCGGGCTTGAAGCAGTGGACGACGTCGGGGAACTTGATGGCGTCGCGGATGAAGAACACCGCCAGGTTGTTGCCCACCAGGTCCCAGTTGCCGTCCTCGGTGTAGAACTTGACGGCGAAGCCCCGGGGGTCCCGAGCGGTCTCGGAGGAGTCGCGCCCGCCGATGACGGTGGAGAAACGCACGGCCACGTCGGTGCGCTTGCCCTTCTCCTGGAACAGCTTGGCCCGGGTGTAGGTCGATGCCGGCTCGTCGCCGATGGTGCCGTAGGCCTCGAAGTAGCCGAAGGTGGTGGTGCCCCGGGCGTGGACCACCCGCTCAGGGATGCGCTCACGGTCGAAGTGGCTGATCTTCTCGAGGAACTGGTAGTTCTCCAGCGTGGCCGGGCCGCGGGGGCCGACGGTGCGCTGGTTCTGGTTGTCGTAGACGGCGTGGCCCTGGCGGTTGGTCAGGACTCGGCGATCGGCGCCGTCGCCGGTGCTGCTGTCGGGGGTCGTACCGGGCGTGTGGTCGCTCATGGCTTTCCTCTCGTGATGGTGCTGGTCAGGGGGGTGCTGGTCGGGGATGGCTGGCGCACCTGGCAGGAAGGGCAGGTGCCCCAGAAGGTGACCTCGGCCTCGTCGAGAGCGAAGCCGTGGGTCTCGGAGGCCTGGAGGCAGGGTGTCAGGCCGACGGCGCAGTCGACGTCGGCGGTGGTGGCGCACACCCGGCACACGACGTGGTGGTGGTTGTCGCCCACCCTGGCCTCGTAGCGCACCGGGCTTCCCGCCGGCTCGATGTGGCGCAGAAGGCCAGCGCGAGAGAGTGCGTGCAAGTTGTTGTAGACCGCCTGGGTGGACAAGCTGCCGATGCGACGGCGGGCTACATCGGCCACGTGCTCGGCATCGCTGTGGGGCTGGTGGCACACGGCTTCGAGCACTGCCATACGGGACGCGGTTACCCGCAGACCCGACGCTCGCAACCGCCGAGCCAGCTCCTGGTCGAGGTCGCCGGGGGGGGAGTCGAACACGCATTGGACATTACCCCAGAATGGATCCGTTCAACGGTAGGGAGCGAATGTCGACGCCGCTGGTCCCCTTTGCCGGTGGTCCCCTTCGATGTCTCAGGGTCTCGTCATACTGCCGACCATGGACCTCGACGTGGTGTTGCTCGCCCTCCTCGTCCTGGCCGTCGCTTTGGCCGGCGCCGCTCTGGCGGTGGCGGTTGCCCGGAGTCGGTCAGGGCCCGATGCCGCCGCCGTGGTCGACACGGTCGTGGCCGTGGCCGGCCAAAGCCTGGGGGCGACCCAGAGCATGATCGACGGTCAGCTCCGTTCGCTTTCGGAGGAGCTGGCCCGCCTGACGCAGACGGTGACCCGTCTCGAGGCCGAGCGGGGTCGCCAGCACGGCGAGCTCACTGCCCAGCTCCGGGCCACCGTCGACCAGACCGCCAGCCTTACCAGTACCGCCACCGCCCTGCGCGAGGTCCTGGCCAGCCCCAAGGCCAGGGGCCAGTGGGGTGAGCGCATGGCCGACGACGTCCTGCGTCTGGCCGGACTGGTGGAGGGCATCAGCTACGTCAAGCAGCGGGTGCTGCCTGGGGGAACCGTTCCCGACTTCTCGTTCCTCCTGCCCCGGGGCCTGACGCTGCACATGGACGCCAAGTTCCCGGTCGCCAACTACGCCCGCTGCCTCGAGGCTGGCACCGATGCTGAGCGACAGGCTCATCGCCGCGCCTTTCTGCGCGACGTACGGGCCCGGATCAGAGAGCTGAGTGGGCGCGACTACGTCGATCCGGCCAACGGCACGCTCGAGTACGTCCTGGCCTTCATCCCCAACGAGAGCATCTACGCCTTCGTCCACGAGCACGACCCCGACCTGGTGGAGGTCGCCCTCCGCCAGAAGGTGGTGCTGTGCTCACCCCTCAGCCTCTTCGCCGTGCTGGCGGTCGTGCGCCAGGCGGTCGACACTGCCGCCGTGGAACAGACCTCGGGCGAGATCTTGTCGGTGTTGGGCGCCTTCGGGCAGCAGTGGGACCGCTTCTGCGTCGGACTCGACAAGGTGGGCCGGGCGGTGGAGGGCGTCGAGGTGGCCTACCGGGAGCTGTCGGGCACGAGGCGACGAGCGTTGGAGCGGCCGCTGGCCCGCGTCGAGGAGCTACGGCGCCAGCGCCACCTCTCGGTCGCCGAGGTCGTCGATCCCGACGAGGAGAATGCCGCCGAGGTAGCTGGGGCCCACCGGTAGATTGTCGCTGTGGCCCGGCCCTTCTACCTCACCACGCCGATCTACTACGTCAACGACGCGCCCCACATCGGCCACGCCTACACCACCATCGTGGGTGACGCGGTCAGTCGCTGGCACCGTCTGTTGGGCGACGACGTGTTCTTCCTCACCGGAACCGACGAGCACGGACTCAAGATCGTCCGGGCGGCCGAGGCCAACGGGGTGAGCCCCCTCGAACAGGCCGACCGCACCAGCGAGCGCTTCAAGCGGGCGTGGGAACAACTCGAGATCAGCTACGACGACTTCATCCGCACCACTGAGCCTCGTCACGCCGCCGCCGTCGGCGCCCTGCTCCAAGCCATCTATGACAACGGCCACATCGAGCGCGACAGCTACGAAGGGCTCTACTGCGTGGCCTGCGAGGCCTACTACGTGGAGAGCGACCTCCTCGACGGGCTGTGCCCCATCCACCATCGCCCGGTGGAGGTGTTCAAGGAGGAGAACTACTTCTTCCGCCTCAGCCGTTTCCAACAGCCCCTGCTCGACTGGCTCGCCGCCCACCCCGACGCCATCCGCCCCGAAGCCAAGCGCAACGAGGCCCTCGGTGTCATCCGCTCCGGCCTGGACGATGTCTCAATCAGCCGGACGTCGATCTCGTGGGGGGTCCCCGTCCCGTGGGACCCAGCGCATGTCTTCTACGTCTGGTACGACGCCCTGGTCAACTACGCCACCGCCATCGGCTACGGCGTTGATGCCGATCGCTTCGAGCGGTGGTGGCCCGGGGTCAACCACGTCATCGGCAAGGACATCCTGCGCTTTCACTGCGTCTACTGGCCGGCGATGCTGCTGGCCGCCGGGCTGGAACCGCCCCAGCGCATCCAGGTGCACGGCTACCTGCTGGTGAGCGGCGAGAAGATGAGCAAGACGGCGTTCAACCACATCGCCCCGGCCGACCTCGTTGCCGACTTCGGTGTCGACGGGTACCGGTACCACTTCCTGCGCGACATCCCCCTCGGGGCCGACGGCGACTTCTCCTACGAGGGCATGCTCGCTCGCTACAACGCCGACCTGGCCAACAACCTGGGCAACCTGCTCAGCCGGGTGGCGACGGTGGTGGCCAAGAAGTGCGGCGGCATCGGTCCTGCCCCCTCACCCGACAGCCCCCTGGCGGAGGTGGCGGCCAGCGCCTACCGGGATGCGGCCGACGCTTGGGCGCGCTTCGCCCCCCACGAGGCGCTGGATGCCACCTGGCGCCTGGTTCGGGAGGCGAACGCCTACCTGGAGGCCAACGAGCCGTGGAAGGCCGACCCGGGCCCGGCGGTCGACGCAGTCCTGGGCGCGGCGCTGGAGGTGCTGCGCCTCGTCGCCGTGCTGGCCAGCCCGGCCATGCCGGCGGCCTGTGCCGAGCTGTGGCAGCGCCTCGGTCTGCCCGGCCGTCCCGACGAGCAGCGCCTGCCCGACGCGGCGCGCTGGGGTGGCTACCCCGGCGGGGTACCAGTCCGCAAGGGCTCGCCCCTGTTCCCCCGCCTGCAGCCGGCCTGACCCGGATCGGATCCTCGTCATGTGGACCGACAGCCATTGCCACCTGCCCCCGGGTGGCGAGGCGAGTGCGGTGGTCGCCGAAGCGGCAGCAGCCGGGGTCACCCGCTTGATCAACGTGGGGACCGACCTCGCCAGCTCCACGTCTGGCGTCGAGGCGGCCCGGGTCCACGACGAGGTGTGGGCCACCGCCGGGGTCCACCCTCACGACGCCAGCGGCGGCCTCGAGGGCATCGCCGAGCTGCTGTCGCAATCCGAGGTGGTGGCGGTAGGGGAGTGCGGGCTCGACTACCACTACGACCACTCCCCTCGGGCCGTCCAGCGTCAGGTCTTCGCCACCCAGGTGGGCCTGGCCCAGACCCACGACCTGGCGCTCGTGATCCACACCCGGGAGGCGTGGGACGACACCTTCGCCATCCTGGCCGCTGAGGGCACGCCGCCGAGGACCGTGTTTCACTGCTTCACCGGCGGCCCGGCCGAGGCGGAGCGGGCCCTGGCCACCGGAGCGGTGCTGAGCTTCAGCGGCATCGTGACCTTCAAGGGTGCTTCCGAGGTTCGGGCTGCCGCCGCTGGGTGTCCCCTCGATCGGCTCATGGTGGAGACCGACAGCCCCTACCTGGCCCCGGTGCCGCACCGGGGCCAGTCCAACCGACCCACCTGGGTCCCCCTGGTCGGCGCGGCCGTGGCGGCCGTCAAGGCCGTGCCGGTCGAAGCGGTCGAAGACGCCTCCTCGCGCACGGCCGCTCGCCTCTTCCGCCTTCCTTTTCCTTCGTAACCCACGGGGGCCGAGCAGAGGTTCTGAAGTTACGAAAGTTGCGGTTTGGTTACGACAGCTCTTAGGGTCGTGGACTTCCAAGGGGAGAGGGTGGAGTCCTGACAGCCAAGGAGAGTACGTTCCGTCGCGTCTGGCTGTTGGTGGCCATCACTGCCACGGTGGTCCTCGGGCCCCGGGTGTTCGCCCCCGGTGCCTCGACCGAAGGGCCCCAGGAGATCGTGGTCGCCGCTGGGAGCTACGGCCCTGCCCCTGGCGCCGGCGATGAGGCACGGTCCCGGTCCGGGGACCTCTCCCTGACCCTGGCGCCCACCCCCTCGCTCGTGCTCCCCGATCAGCCGCCCACCACCGTGGCGCCCGAGACGTCAGCGGATGAGAAGCCGCAGGCGACGTCGACCACCGAGGCTCCGGAGCCGACCACGACCACGACCGAGGCTCCCGAGCCCACCACGACCACGACCGAAGCTCCGCCACCATCCACCACGACCACGCAGGCACCGCCGCCACCGCCACCGCCCTCCGAGCCGGCGCCCGCAGCCCTTTCCGCCGAGCACAGCGACGGGGTTCATGAAGGGAACGTCTCGTGGTACGACCTCCCCGGCTCCCGTGCGGGCGTGTGCGCCCACCGCACCATCGATCGGGGGACGGTCGTCACCGTCACCAACCTCGACACCGGCGCGTCGATCACCTGCACCGTCGACGACCGGGGCCCCTACAGCGGCGACAACAAGGTCCTCGACCTGCATCGGGACGACTTCTCCCGGCTCGCCCCGCTCGAGCAGGGGGTGTTCCCCGCCCGGATCGACTGGTGACCCGGCGACCGGTGACCCGGCCACCGTGACCCGGCTCGACCGGTGACGTTGACGGGTCGGGAGGTCGCCGACCTCCAGGCTCGCCACGGTCTACGGCCCAGTCGTGCCCTCGGCCAGCACTTCGTCGTCGATCCCAACACCGTGCGACGCATCGCTCGTCTGGCCCGGGTGGGGCCGGGGGACCGGGTGGTGGAGATCGGTGCGGGCCTCGGCTCGCTCACCTTGGCCCTGTGCGAGACGGGTGCCGCAGTCACGGCGGTGGAGATCGACCGCCACCTCCTGCCCGCCTTGCGTGAGGTGGTGGAGCCGGCCGGGGCCAGCGTGGTCCACGGCGACGCCCTCACCCTCGACTGGGCCGCCCTCCTCGGCCCGCCGCCGGCGACTCCGGGGGCTGGCCGGGGCTGGATCCTGGTGGCCAACCTGCCCTACAACGTGGCCACGCCCCTCGTGGCCGATCTGCTCGATCAGGTGCCGGCCATCGTGCGCATGCTCGTGCTGGTGCAGCGCGAGGTGGGCGAACGGCTGGCCGCCAAGGTGGGAGATCCGGGCTACGGCGCCGTCTCGGTGAAGGTCGACTACTGGGCCCGGGCCCAACTGTCCGGTCGGGTCCCCGCCTCGGTGTTTGTTCCCGAGCCGGCCGTCGCGTCGGTGTTGGTTGCCCTCGAGCGTCGTCCCGAGCCTGTCGTCGACCCCGCCCAGGTGGCACCCGACAAGCTGTTCGCCCTGGTGCGGGCCGGCTTCGCCCAGCGCCGCAAGATGCTGCGCCGGGCGCTGTCCGGGCTGGTGGAGGCCGGCGACTTCGTGTGCGCCGGGGTGCGACCCGAGGCCCGGGCCGAGGAGCTCGACGTGGCGGCCTGGGGTGCGCTGGCGATCTGTGTGCAGCGCCCCCGGGACCAGAGCGCATGAGTCCGGTCATGTCGGCCCCGGTCGTGCTGGCCCCGGCCAAGCTGACCTGTTCGCTGCGCGTCACCGGCCGCCGGCCCGACGGCTACCACGAGATCGACGCCGAGATGCTCACCCTCGACCTGGCCGACGAGCTCACCTTCACCGACGGTGATCACCTCGAGGTGGTGGGGTCGAGCGGTCTGGCCGTGCCCGAGGGTGACGACAACCTCGTGCGTCGGGCGCTGACCGTGCTGGGCCGCAAGGCCGCCGTGCGCCTGGTCAAGCGCATCCCGGCCGGGGCGGGCCTGGGGGGCGGCTCGGCCGACGCCGCCGCCGTGCTGCGCTGGGCCGGCTGCACCGACCTGGCCGTGGCCGTCTCGCTCGGCGCCGACGTACCCTTCTGCCTGGTGGGCGGGCGTGCCCGCATAACCGGGATCGGGGAGCAGATCGTGGCCCTGGCGCCGGTCGAGCGCACCTACACCCTGCTGATCCCGCCCTTTGGTGTGGCCACCGCCGAGGTGTACCGGGCGTGGGACGACCTGGGGGGACCGACGGGCGCCGGCGCCAACGAT
>JALZNY010000260.1 GCA_030857525.1 Actinomycetota bacterium | reverse complement strand
GTCCTGCTCTACGAGACCGGCCACATCCCCGGCGCGGTCAAGGTCGACTGGCACACCGACCTCCAGGACCCGGTGGCCCGGGACTACCTCGACGCCGAGGGCTTCGCCGAGCTCATGTCGGCCAAGGGCATCAGCCGGGAGACCACCGTGGTCTTCTACGGCGACAACTTCAACTGGTGGGCGGCGTACGCCCTGTGGGTCTTCGGACTGTTCGGGCACCCCGACACCCGCCTGGTCGACGGCGGTCGGGCCAAGTGGGTGGCCGAGGGCCGGGAGATGACCACCGACGCCACCACCCCCAAGAAGGCCCAGTACCCGGTGGTCGAGCGCAATGACGCCCCCATCCGGGCCTTCGCCCCTGAGGTTCGCGATCACCTCAAGACCGACGGTCGCCTGGTCGACGTGCGCTCGCCCCAGGAGTACTCCGGTGAGCTGCTGCACATGCCCGACTACCCCCAGGAGGGGGCTTTGCGGGGTGGCCACATCCCCGGGGCGGCCAGCGTGCCCTGGAAGAAGGCGGCCAACGAGGACGGCAGCTTCAAGTCGGCCGACGAGCTGCGGGCCCTCTACGAGGGCGAGCAGGGGCTCTCGTCCTCCGACGACGTCATCGCCTACTGCCGCATCGGCGAGCGCTCCAGCCACACCTGGTTCGCCCTGCACCACCTCCTTGGCTACCCCAAGGTCCGCAACTACGACGGCTCGTGGACCGAGTGGGGCAACCAGGTCCGGGCGCCCATCGAGCGGCCCGGCCACCCGGTGCGCCCCGAGGGCAGCTGAGCGAGGGCAGCTGACGGACGGGGCCACGCCCGGACCTCGGTACCCTCCCACCCCAGGACGATCCAAAGGGGGCGCAGTGGGCTACGAGGTCCGGGGCGTGGTGGCCCGGGAGAAGGGGGCGCCGGTGACGGTCGAGACCGTGCACGTGCCCGACCCCGGTCCGGGCGAGGCGGTGGTGGCCGTGGCCGCCTGTGGGGTGTGCCACACCGACCTGCACTACCGGGAAGGGGCCATCAACGACGACTTCCCGTTCCTGCTCGGTCACGAGGCGGCGGGGACGGTGGAGGCGGTGGGCGACGGGGTGACCAACGTCAAGTCCGGCGACTACGTCGTGCTGGCCTGGCGAGCGCCGTGCGGAACGTGTCGGTCCTGTCGCCGGGGCCGGCCGTGGTACTGCTTCGACAGCGCCAACGCCATCCAGCCCATGACCCTCGACGACGGCACCGCTTTGAGCCCGGCGCTGGGCATCGGGGCCTTCGCCGAGCGCACGCTCGTGGCCGCGAGCCAGGCCGTCAAGGTGGATCCAGCAGCCCGGCCCGAAGCTGCTGGTCTCGTTGGCTGTGGGGTCATGGCCGGCTTCGGCGCTGCGGTCAACACGGGCAAGGTGGGGCTGGGCGACTCCGTGGCCGTGATCGGCTGTGGAGGCGTCGGTGCCGCGGCCATCGCCGCCTCGGCCCTGGTGGGTGCCCGCCGGGTCATCGCCGTGGACATAGATCCCCGCAAGCTCGAGTGGGCGCTGGGCTTCGGCGCCACCCACACGATCAACGCCGCTGACTGCGATCCCGTCGAGGCCATCCGTGAGCTGACCGACGGCTTCGGCGCCGATGTCGTCATCGAAGCGGTAGGACGACCTGAGACCTACCGCCAGGCCTTCTTCGCCCGCGACCACGCGGGCACGTTGGTCCAGGTCGGCGTCCCCGACCCGGCCATGACCATCGAGCTCCCCCTCATCGAGCTGTTCGGTCGGGGCGGAGCGCTGAAGTCGTCGTGGTACGGCGACTGCCTGCCCTCGCGTGACTTTCCCCTGCTCATCGACCTCTATCTACGGGGACGGTTCGACCTCGACGGCTTCGTCACCGAGACGGTGGCGCTCGACGAGGTGGAGCACGCCTTCGAGACGATGGGCCGGGGCGAGGTCCTGCGCTCGGTCGTGGTCTTGTGATGGCCGAGGCGGCGCTGCGCATCACCCGGGTGCGCACCTCGGGCATCTTCTCGCTCGACGGCGGCGACTACGAGGTCGAGAACAACATCTGGCTGGTGGGCGACGACGACGAGGTGGTGGTGGTCGACGCCGCCCATGACGCCGGTCCCATCCTGGACGCGGTCGGAGGGCGGAGGGTGGTGGCCATCGTGTGCACGCACGGCCACAACGACCACATCAACGTCGCCGTCGACTTGGCCGAGGCGACCGGTGCGCCGGTGGCCCTGCACCCCGACGACCGGATGCTGTGGGACGACGTCCACCCCGACCGGGGGCCCGACCGAGCCTTGGTCGACGGTGACATGATCGAGGTGGCGGGCGTACCCCTGTCGGTGCTCCACACCCCCGGTCACAGCCCGGGCGGGGTGTGCCTCCACCTTCCTGCCGGCGGCCCTGGCCACGACGATGTCGTCTTCTCCGGCGACACCCTGTTCCAGGGGGGACCGGGCGCGACGGGGCGCTCCTACTCCGACTTCCCCACCATCATCGAGTCCATTCGCACCCGATTGCTCACCCTGGCCCCGGCCACCATCGTGCACACCGGCCACGGCGACTCCACCACTGTCGGCGCCGAGCTGGGCCACCAGCAGGATTGGATCGACCGGGGCCACTGAGCTGCGCACGCGGACGATGATTCGCCGGACGGGGCGCGTAGCGTAGAGAGGTGACCGAGTCCTACGGGGTGGGCGACCTCGTGCGCCTGCGTCCTCGCCCCGGCGACGTGGCCGCCCTCGGGCTGGGCCAGGCCCGGATGGCGGCGATGGTGCGTCTGGCCAACTCGGTGGTGTTCGCCGTGGCCTTCGCTGTGGCCCTGGTCCGCATCGTGCCCGCGGTGGCCGACGAGCGGCCGTTCGGGCACTGGCCCTCGGGACAGCGCGACCTGATGGTGGTCGACCGCACCGGTGATCCGGCCTGGCGCCAGGCCACCCGCCACGCCGTGGAGGTGTGGAACCGTGCCGGCGCCGACCTACGCCTCACGTGGGCCGAAGGCGTCGGAGAGTGCATCCATGACGCCGCCCTCATCTCGGTGTGCACCACCAGTGAGGAGAGCCTCGACGGAGTGGTGCAGTTCCAGGGGCTCACCGACCAGGAGACCGACGACGCAGGCCACGCTCAGGGAGCCTTCGTCGAGGTGTGCGACGACTGCGGCCTGAATGACGTGCTGCGGCGGGTGGTGGCCACCCATGAGTTCGGTCACGCCCTCGGGCTGCCTCACAACAACCGGCTGGGCTCGGTCGTGTACCCCATCGGCGGCACTGACCAGCCCGACGAAGAGGACTACGCCGAGTTGCGCCGCCTCCACGCCCACAGCGACG
>JALZNY010000259.1 GCA_030857525.1 Actinomycetota bacterium | reverse complement strand
GCGCTCGCAGTTCCGCCAGACCCTCGACGGTCGCATGCTCGGCCAGGAGCTGTGGCGCGCCGGGCCCACCCCGCTGGCCGAGCTCGAGCTCGACGACGGCGGCGCCGTCCGGGTGGTCGTCCCGGTCGGGACCGACCGGGCGGCAATCGACCCCAGCACCCCCCAGGCCGATGCCCCCCCGACCCTGGTCCTGACCCGAGCGGGCGTCCACCCCGTGCAGGTGGAGCTACGCGACACCGAGGCCGACGCCGTCGTCGACCGCTTCTCGACCCATCTGGTGCGCTCCCGCGAGGACGGGGCCCCGCCGCTGGCCGTGGCCTGGGTCCAGCCCGTAGCCGCCCCCCTCGCCCTGCAGCCCGACGGCTCCGTCGTCCTCGACGACACCGACCGGGCCGCGCTGGCGACCACCACCACCGCGCTGGCGAGCGGCGACACACCCCTGACCGCCGTCCCCCGGCCCGAGACGATCGAGGCGCTGGCCCGCGCCGGGCCCGAGATCCTGGCCCAGCTGGCCACCGCCCTCGCCGGGCGCCAGGTGGTGGCCGGGCCCTACGTCGACATCGACCCGGCTGCCCTCCTGGCCGCCGGCCTCGGCGATGTGGTGCAGGACCAGCGAGACCGGGGCGAGACCGCGGTCGAATCCGCCCTGGGCCCCGCCGACGGCGGTACCTGGGTGAGTGGGCGGCCGATCGACGCCGCCTCGCTGGCCCTCGCCTCCGGCATCGAGCGCCTGGTGCTCCCCGAAGCCGCCCTGGCGCCGATCGACCGGTCGCTGACCTTGGCCAACCCCTTCCTGGTGGAGGACGCCGGTGGCCGTCGCGTGGAGGCCGCCGTCGTCGATCCCGAGCTGCAGGCCCACTTCGGCGACGGTGACGATCCGGTGCTGAGCGCCCACCAACTGCTGGCCGACCTCGCCGTGCTGGCCTACGACTCCCCCGGACTCCAGCGCGGCGTCGTGATCCAGCCGCCGTCCGGGTGGACACCGGAGGCCGACCTCCTCACCACCGCCATGGATGCCCTGGGCTCGGGTTCGGTGGTCCGTCCGGTGACCCTCGACGAGCTGTTCGACGGGGTACCCCGAGCCTCCTCGGCGGGCGGCGACGAACTGATCCGCACCCTCGCCCCCCTGCCGGCGCCACCCGTCGACGACGCCATCGAGGCCAACGCTCAACGCGAGGTGCGAGCTGACCTGGCCAGCTTCATGGCCATGGTCGATCCTGCCGGTGCCGGTGCCGGCGCCGGCGCCGACTTGGCGCAGCGCCTGCTCCTCGCCTCCTCGGCGGCACCGCTGAGCGACCCTCGGCGCGCCGCCTACCTCGACGGTGCCCGTGGCGTCATCGCCGAGCGCCTCGACGCCGTCGGCATCCTCAGCGAAGGGAGCTTCCGCTTGACGTCTCGAGAGGCCACCATTCCCCTGACCCTGGTCAGCGAGCTCGACACCGGTGCCGACGTCACGCTGGTGCTGGAGAGCGACAAGCTCGATTTCGTCGGCCCCGAGCGGGCTGGCACCGGCCGCGCCGTCATCCCGCTGCGGCTCGGGCCGGGCCGCACCCCCGTCATGGTCCCCGTCGTAGCCCGGACCTCCGGTGACTTTCCTCTCCACATCGAGATGCGCTCCCCCGACGGGCGCCTGGAGGTGGCCAGCACCAGCCTCACCGTGCGCTCCACCTCCCTGTCGGGCGTAGGCATCCTCGTCTCAGCCGGAGCCGGGCTCTTCCTGTGCGCCTGGTGGGCCCGCCATTGGCGCAGCGTCCGTCGCGACCGGCGCCTCGTGGACGACCTCAACGATCCAGCCGGCCTCGCATGAACCCCACCCCTGACGGTCCCGGCGGGCTCGCGCCGGGCGGCGTCGCCTCGTCCCGCCGGTCCTCGGCGCTGGTGGGAGCCGGCATCTTGTTGAGTCGCGTCGCCGGCCTGGTCCGTGAGCGGGTCATCGCCACCCACCTCGGCACCGGCTTCGCCGTCGACGCCTTCCGAGCCGCCCTGCGCATCCCCAACCTGTTGCAGAACCTGCTGGGCGAAGGCGTGCTATCGGCTTCGTTCATCCCCGTCTACGCCCGCCTGCTGGCCGAGGGTGAGGAGGAAGAGGCCGGACGGGTGGCCGGTGCCGTGGCCGGCCTGTTGGCCACCGTCGCCGCCGTGCTCGTGGTGGTCGGGGTGGTCTTTGCCCGCCCCCTGACCAGCGTGCTGGCCGGGGGCTTCACCGGTGAGCGCTTCGAGCTGACCGTGACGCTCGTGCGCATCCTCACCCCGAGCATCGGGCTCCTGGTGCTATCGGCCTGGTGCCTGGGGGTGCTCAACAGCCATCGGCGCTTCTTCTTGTCCTACGTGGCCCCGGTGCTGTGGAACGTGGCCCAGATCGCAGTCCTGGTGGCCGCCGCCGCCCAGGGTCTCAGCCTGTCGTCGCTGGCCGTGGCCCTGGCCTGGGGTGCGGTGGCCGGAGCGATGCTGCAGCTCGCCGTCCAGGCACCGTCGGTTCGCAGCCTCGTGCGTCCCCTGCGACTCGGTCTCGGGACGCGGCGCCCCGGCGTACGCGCGGTGCTGGGGCGCTTTGGCCCCGCCGTCGCCGGCCGGGGGGTGGTCCAGCTCTCGGCCTACCTCGACCTGTTCCTGGCCAGCTTCCTCGCCACCGGGGCGGTGGCCGCCCTCGGCTACGCCCAGGTCTTCTACCTGCTGCCCATCAGCCTGTTCGGCATGAGCGTGGCCGCCGCCGAGCTGCCCGAGCTCAGCCGGCTGGGCGACGATGGCCAGCCGGCGACCCTCAGCGGCGGGGGCGGGACGGCAGCCCAAGCATTGCGGAACCGACTCGACCACGGGTTGGCTCGGGTGGCCTTCTACGTGGTGCCCACCGCCGCCGCCTACCTGGTCTTGGGCGACCTGGTGGTGGCCACGCTGCTCCAGACCGGGCGCTTCGACGCGGGCGACACCCGGCTGGTCTGGTACGTGCTCGGCGCCTTCAGCCTGGGGTTGGTGGCCACCACCGCCAGCCGGTTGCTGCAGAGCGGCCTGTACGCCCTGGGCGATGCCCGCTCGCCCGCGGTGGTGGCCGCCGTGCGGGTGGCGCTGACCAGCGTGGTGGGCGTGGTCCTGATGCTCCAGCTCGACCGGGTGGCCCTGGCCGGCCCCGGGCTGGCCGGGCTGGACGTGGTCGGCGATCTCCCGGCCTTCGCTCCGTTGCCCGCGGCCCTGCGCGACGCCACCACCGAGGTGCTGCGTCTGGGCGCTGTGGGCCTGGCCCTGGCCGCCGCCGTTGGCGCATGGCTGGAGCTGGGCCTGCTGCGCCGGCGCCTCCGGGCCC
>JALZNY010000258.1 GCA_030857525.1 Actinomycetota bacterium | reverse complement strand
CGATGGCATACCGGGAGGTTCGAGTGTTCGAGGTTCGAGAGGTGCTGCGGTTGTGGTTGCGGGGCGAGGGTGAGCGCTCGGCGGCGCGGTTGGCCGGCGTGGACCGCAAGACGGTCAATCGCTACGTGGCCGCCGCCGAGGAGCTCGGCCTGGTCCGAGACGACGGCGAGGAGCAGCTGAGCGACGAGTTCATGGGCTCGGTGGTCGAGGCGGTGCGCCCGCACCGTAGCGACGGCCACGGCGAGGCGTGGCGGCTCCTGGTCACCCACCACGACCGCATCAAGTCGTGGCTGATCGACGACGGGCTGACAGTGGTCAAGGTGCACGAGTTCCTGGCCCGGGAGGGGATCGTGGTGGCGGAGCGGACCCTGCACCGCTACGCCGATGAGGTGTGCGACGTGGGCCGGGGCCGGCGGGGCAGCACCGTGCGGGTGGCCGACGGGAAGCCGGGCGACGAGCTTCAGGTCGACTTCGGGAAGATGGGCCGAATCCCCGACCCCGAGGCCGGGCGCCAACGGGACTGCCAGGCGCTGATCTTCACTCCCGGCGTGAGCCGCTACAGCTACCTATGGCTCACGCTCCGCCAGACCATCGACGACGTGATCGCCGGGTTCGAGGCCGCCTGGATCTTCTATGGGGGCGTGTTCGCCACCGTGATCCCCGACAACATGAAGTCCATCGTCGATCGGGCCGACCCGCTCGATCCCCGCCTCAACCAGGCCTTCGTGGAGTACGCCCAGGACCGTGGCTTCGCCGTCGACCCGGCCCGGGTCCGTTCCCCCCAGGACAAGCCTCGTGTCGAGCGGGCGGTGCCCTTCGTGCGCCGGTCGTTCTTCGCCGGCGAGTCCTTCATCGACCTGGCCGACGCCCAGCGCCGGGCCGAGCAGTGGTGCCGCGGCCGGGCCGGCATGCGCATCCACGGGACGATCCAGGCTCGGCCGGCCGAGGTGTTCCGCGTCGAGGAGGCGCCGGTGCTGCGCCCCGCACCGACCGCTGCCTACGACATCCCGATCTACGCAACGGCCAAGGTGCACCGGGACCACCACATCGAGGTGGCCAAGGCCCTCTACTCGGTGCCGGGGAACCTGATCGGCTCCCGGGTGGACGTTCGCGCCGACCGGGCGCTGGTGCGGGTCTACGCCCGAAATCAGCTGGTCAAGGTCCATCCCCGCCAAGCCCCCGGCGGGCGGGTCACCGACGCCGAGGACCTGCCCTCGGAGCGCACCGCCTACGCCATGCGAGACCTGGACGCGCTCCAGCGCCTGGCCGCCGGCCACGGCCCTGCCGTGGGCGACTTCGTCGTCGCCTTGTTGGACCACCCCCTGCCCTGGACCAAGATGCGCCAGGTCTACGCCCTGATGGGCCTGATCAAGAAGTGGGGCGATGAGCGGGTCAACCTCGCCTGTGCCTCGGCGCTGGAACACGAGGCTGTCAACGTCGGGCTCATCGGGCGGATGCTGGAGCGGGCCGGCGAGAGCAACGACAGCGCCCCGGCGCCGGAACCGGCCGGGGCGGTGGTCGCCACCCGCTTCGCACGCGATGCCACCGAGTTCGCCACCCGCTCGACGGGCACCGAAGGGGCACGACGATGACCGCCCCGGCACCGACCATCAGCCCCGAACTGCGGTCGCTGTTGCGTCGGGTCAAGCTCGGCAAGCTCCTCGACACCCTCCCCGAGCGCCTGGCTCTGGCCAAGACCGCCAAGCTCAGCCACGGTGAGTTCCTCGAGCTGGTGCTGGCCGACGAGGTCACCCGCCGTGACACCAGTTCGGCGACGCTACGGGCTCGGGTGGCCGGGCTGGATCCGGCCATGACCATGCAGCGCTGGGACGACACCGCGGCGGTCACCTACGACCGAGCGACCTGGGCCGAGGTGTCCTCGCTGCGCTTCGTCGAGGCCGCCCACAACGTGGTGATCATGGGCCCCGTCGGGGTGGGCAAGACCTTCCTCGCCACCGCACTCGGCCACGCCGCCGTGCGGCGCCGCTACCGGGTCCACTTCGAGCGCACCGACCACCTGCTGCGCCGGCTCAAGGCCTCCCGGCTCGACAACAGCCATGACGCCGAGATCCGCAAGCTGGTCCGCGTCGACGTGTTGATCCTCGACGATTTCGCACTGTCGGCCCTCGACGCCACCGACACCGCCGACATCTACGAAGTCATCGTGGAGAGGCATCGCCGCTCGGCCACGGTGGTCACCAGCAACAGGGAGCCGATGGAGTGGCTGGCACTCATGGCCGACCCGCTCCTGGCCCAGTCGGCCATCGACCGGCTCCAGTCCGCAGCGCATGAGCTGGTCCTCGACGGGGAGTCCTACCGGCGCCGACAGAAGCCCGGGAACCGGGAGCACAACGAGCATCCTTGACCCGAAGGCGGGAGCCCGCCATGCTCAGCGCGCCGACGCTTCACGACCCCGGACCCGGTCCCATGCCACTGGCGAACCGGTGGTCCCATGCTGCTGGCGAGCGACATCCGGGACTGGTCCGAGGAGCCGAGCCGGCGCCAGTGCCACGCCCGCTGCCCTTGTGGACCTGGTGAGCGCCCAGTGTGACGCAGCGGATCGCGAGGGCCGCCACCTCTGATCGAGGTCGACGGGGCGGACCAGATGGCGCCTGCTTGGAAGGAGGCGGGCATTGAGCCCGTGGAGCAGGTGTAGGTGCCGTGGGGACGAGTGGCCCTGTTGTTGCCAGCCCCTCGCTGAGACAGCCAGGGTGCCGAGTGATCCCCGGCCGATCACACGACGGCGTACTCGGGGAACTGTCAGAGGTCGACGCCAGGTGGCTCTCGTGTGGGAGGAGCGGCACCGCGTTGGAGGATGATCCGCCAGCTGGCCACTTCGTCCCCGAGGCGGTCGTAGGTCGTGTCGTCGACGTCGAAGTCCCGGCGCGCAAGTCGAGGGAAGTACAACAGCATGTCGGCCAGCGCTCGCCGGTTGAAGCCCGGGTCCTTCTCGCTGGCGAGGCGACAAAGCGCATCCAGGCCGTGGCGCTGGACGAGGCGGGAGACGTCGAGGTAGTCGCGGGGCTCGACCCGGCCAGCCAGGGCAAGGAGCTTGTCGGCAGCGAGCTCCTCCTCGGCCGCCACCATGCCGACCGCGGTGGCCACGGGCGGAAGCATGCGGTAGTCCCGGGCGAGGTCCACCACGGTGGTGGCGGCTCCGTCGGTGACCGAGAGGCGGACGAAGGTGTCGAGCGAGCGCTCCCGCGTGACGTGGAGGCCGGCGGCGGCGAGAGCGGCCTCGAGGCGGGGCAGCAGGCGCCCGATCGCACCGTCCTCCGGCGTGAAGAAATCCAGGTCGTTGG
>JALZNY010000257.1 GCA_030857525.1 Actinomycetota bacterium | reverse complement strand
ATGACGCCGCGAGCCACGGCGAACACCACACCGTTGGGTGTCGTGTTGCGGGCAGCCAGGAAGGCGAGGGGGACCGACAGCACCACCGCCATCACGGTGCCGAGCAGCGCCATGAAGACCGTCTCCAGGGCGAGGTCGAGCACCCGGGGGAGGTTTACGAACTTCGGCGGCAACATGCGCTCGAGGAGGTTGACCAGGTCTCCGAGCCCCTCGAAGATGGCTACGAAGCCCATGTCGAGCTGCGACCAGCTCCACGCGGTCGCCAGGGCCAGGCCCGCGACGGTGATCACGAGGAGGACCCGGCGACGGTCCCACGGCGGCCGCAGCCCCGCGTCGCCCTCTGGCACCGCCGGGCCGGCGGCGGGCGGCTTGACCGGGGCGGTCATGTTCAGCGCTTGGTGCGGAAGCCCGCCTCCACCGGCACGCCCCGTCGCCGGGGCAGCGCTTCCCCTGCGCCCGGAATCCTCCCGGCCGTGCTGCTCGCAGTCCCCAGGTCGGCCGGCACGGCCGAGGGCTGCACCCGACGGTACACATGCATGACGTCGTCATTGTCCAGGGTGCGGGCGTCGCGGTCGAGGACCTTCTCGCCGTCGCGCAGGCCGACGATGCGGTGCGCCCAACCCAGCGCCAGCTCCACCTGGTGGAGGCTGCAGACCACGGTGAGGCGCTCCTCGGTGCAGATCCGGCGGAGGACCTCCATGACCTGGCCCGAGGATTCGGGGTCCAGCGATGCCACGGGCTCGTCGGCCAACAAGAGCTCCGGACCTTGCATGAGGGTGCGGGCAATGGCCACCCGCTGCTGCTGGCCGCCTGAGAGAGTGTCGGCCCGCTGGAAGGCACGGTCGGCCAGACCGACACGCTCGAGGTGGTCGAAGGCCTCGCGCCGAAGTCCCTTCGAATAGCTGAGCACCCCGAAGCGGGGGGCGCGCAGGCGTCCCAGGGCACCCGACAGGACGTTCTCCAGGCAACTCGACCGACCCACCAGGTTGAACTGCTGGAAGACGAAGCCGACCCGCCGGCGCAAGCGGCGAAGCGTCACCCCGCTTGCGCCCACGACGTCGGTGCCGAGGACCTCGACCGCGCCGGCAGTGGGACGGTGGAGGCCGTTGAGGTGGCGCAGGATGGTCGACTTCCCCGATCCGGACAGGCCCACGAGCACACAGAGCTCACCGGCGGGCACGTCGAGGCTGACGCTGCTCAGGGCCAGTGTGCCGCCGGGAAAGCGCTTGGTCAGGTTCTTGACCCGTACGACCGGATCGGCCACCTCGGCTCCCCGCAGGGCGGGCACCACCGCAGCCACGTCAGCCCTCGCAGGCTTCGGCCTTGGTGGACTCGCAGACGGCCCGAACGCCGTCGTAGAACGCGTCGTCGACCTTGGCGTAGCCCCATACCTCTTCGTCGGTGAGCTTGCAGTCGGCTTCGGACGCACAGCTTCCCACCTCGACCAGATGGTCGACGTTGGCCTGCTCGATGATCACCCGGTTGATCTCCGACACGAGGGACTCGGGCAGATCGGAGCGAACGGCCAGGGGGGAGCCGGCGATGACCTCTGACTTCCAGACGACCTCGAGCGCCCCCTCCTCGAGCTGACCCGAGTCGATGAGGACCTCGTCGACCATCGAGTCGAAGGCGAAGCCCGCCTCGCAGTCGCCGCTGGCCACGGACAGCGCCGAGGCATCGTGGCCGCCGGCGAACACGGGCTTGATACCGGATTCGGGATCGACACCCGCTTCGATGAGCCCGGCTGAGGGATAGAGGAACCCCGAGGTGGAGCTGGGGTCGACGAAGCAGACGTTCTTGCCGGCGTAGTCCTCCAGCGAGGCGATGTCGCTGCCGGCGGGGACGATGCCGTAGCTCTGGTACCCCGGCTCGCCGCCCTTCTCGTCCACCATCGCCCCCACCGGCTCGATGTCGGCCCCGTTGGCGCGGGCGATCACGTAGGAGAAGGGGCCGTACTGGGCGAGGTCGACGTTGCCGGCGATCTGGCCCTCGATCACCCCGGCGTAGTCGGCGGCCTGGAAGAACTCGATGTCGAGGCCCAGCTCGGACCTGAGCACCTCGAGGATGGGCTGGTAGCCCTCCTGGAGGGCGCTCGACTCCTCGGAGGGGACGGCGGCGAACACGAGCTTCTCGGGCCAGCCCTCCCGGGCGGCGTCTCCGCCCTCGGCCGACGCCGGCACCGCACCTTCTTCCTCGTCCTCGTCGCTCTCGCATGCGGTGGCTACCAACGTGAGCGCCACAAGAGTGCCCACCACCCGAAGCAGGAACGGCCGTCGGTGGGCGCGGGGGTATCGGAACACGTGGACTCCCTCTCTCGCGACCCGCCGAAATGCGGGTCCAAGAGGACGGTAGGGAACGAAGTTGAACCCCCGGCCCCATCGAGATGACCGCCGTCCGGCGGCCGGGTGAACCCTGGCGGACGGTGCCGGCCATCGGAGCCAGTTGCCTCTCAGGAGGGTTCGGTCACCACCCCGAGCTCGGCCAGCAGCTCCCGCACCCGGTTGTCGATCTCGTTGCGGATCCCCCGCACCTCGTCGACGCTCCTGCCGGCCGGGTCGTCGAGCTCCCAGTCCAGGTAGCGCTTGCCCGGGAAGAGCGGGCAGGCGTCGCCGCAGCCCATCGTCACCACCACGTCGGCGGCCTGCACCACCTCGTCGGTGAGCGGCTTGGGGAACTCCTTGGACAGGTCGATGTCGAGCTCGTCCATCGCTGCGATCACGGCGGGGTTGACCTGATCGGCCGGCGCACTACCCGCCGAGCGCACCAGCACCCGACCCTGGGCGTGGTGGTCGAGCAGAGCGGCAGCCATCTGTGATCGCCCGGCGTTGTGGACGCAGACGAAGAGCACCTCGGGCACGTCCGGCACGGTCTTTCCCTCCACCTTGGCCAGTGCTCGCAGACGCTGCCGAGCGAATCGTTCGATCATGATGGGCAGGTACGTCGTCACCCGAGCCTCGGTCCAGCGGCCCCGGCTGTCGCCAACGTAACGCTTCACCGTCTCCGGCGCGAAGGTCCCGGTGAACTCCTGGCTCAACCGGGTTGACACCCCGTCAACTGCCTTGTCGAGCCAGTCGTTCGACTCCTCGCTCATGCTGACCTCCCGATGGGTTCGTGGGGAAGGACGACCTCCGGAGCGACCTCGGCGATGGCCGGATACAGCACCCGGACCACGGCCACGGCCAGGGCCGCGCCCACCACCTGGGCGACCACGAAGGCCGGGGCCGACGCGGGGGCGATACCGGCGAAGGTGTCGCTCAGCGTGCGGGCGGCCGTCACCGCCGGGTTGGCGAAGCTCGTCGACGCCGTGAAGAAG
>JALZNY010000256.1 GCA_030857525.1 Actinomycetota bacterium | reverse complement strand
GTACCTGTCGAAGCTCATGGAGGGCCGGTCCGACCTCAAGGGCAACCTCGACGCCGAGTCGGCCGAGGTGCTGGCCGTGGCCCTTCGCCAAGCGGCCAGCGACGATGTGGAGGGCGAGCCCTCCCGCACCCCGGCGCATCGTCGAGCCGATGCCCTGGTCGACATCTGCCGGTGGTTCCTCACCCATCGAGACCCCGCCTCCTCACCTCGCCATCGCCCCCACGTCAACGTGGTGGTCGATATTCGAGGAGCTCACCCGGCGCATCGGGGCGCCCAGCGGAGCCAGGGTCCTCGACGGTCCCTACCTCGACGCCGCCACCATCGAGCGCATGGGAATGACAGGCTGACTTGGGCCCACTTGGGACCGCTTCGATGACTTGAAGTGGCCCCACCCCCAACAACCAACCCCTACGTTGCGTGGTCGCCGAGACCAACGAACGAGGGAGAAGGAGATGTCGAGGGTGGAGCTCTATGAACGTATCCGCAGAGACAACCGAGATGAGGCCCTGAGCGTGCGCGCCCTGGCCGATCGCCACCACGTCCACCGACGAACCGTGCGTGAAGCGCTGGCGTCAGCGACGCCGCCGGGTCGCAAGACCCCCGAGCGCGAGTCCACGGCGCTCGGGCCATGGAAGGAGGTGATCCGGACCTGGCTGAAGGATGATCGCCAGGCGCCCCGCAAGCAGCGTCACAGCGCCCGGCGGGTGTGGCAGCGCCTGGTCGCCGAGTACGGCGCCACCATGGCCGAGTCGACGGTGCGGAGCTTCGTGGCCCAGGTGAACTTCGAGTTGGACAACACGCTCGCCATCGTCACCGTTCCTCAGACCCACGGGCCCGGAGCGGAGGCCGAGGTCGACTTCGGCGAGTTCAGCGCCACCATCGACGGCGTCTCCACCAAGTGCTGGATGTTCTGCATGCGCCTCAGCCACTCCGGGCGGGGGTTCCACGTGGCATTCAGCCACCAGGCCCAGGAAGCCTTCTTCGAGGGCCACGTCCTGGCCTTTGTCCACTTCGCCGGCCTGCCCCGGCGCATCCGCTATGACAACCTCAAGGCGGCGGTGGCCAAGATCTTGATGGGCCGGGACCGCGCTGAGAACGAGCGCTTCGTGGCCCTTCGATCGCACTATGGCTTCGACAGCTTCTTCTGCATCCCCGGCGTCGAGGGAGCGCACGAGAAGGGCGGCGTGGAGGGAGAGATCGGTCGCTTTCGCCGTCGCCACCTGGTGCCGGTGCCCGACGTCACCAGCCTGGGCGAGCTCAACGTGCTCATCGCCGCCGGCGACCGGATCGACGACGACCGCCACATCGCTCGCCGGAGCGAGACGGTCGGCGAGGCGGCATCGGCCGAGGCCCCATCGCTGCGGGCGCTACCCGAAGAGGCCTTCGACTCTTGTGCTCAGCTCAGTGCCAAGGTCGACACCAAGGGTCGCATCTGCGTGCGCCAGAGCTTCTACTCGGTGCCTGTGGGCCTGGCCCGGCGCCACGTCCAGGTGCGCCTGGGGGCACAGGCCTTCGAGGTGGTGGCCGACGGCAAAGTCGTTGCCACCCACCAGCGCAGCCTGCACAAGGGCAGCGAGGACCTGGTGTTGGATCACTATCTCGAGATCCTGGTGCGCAAGCCCGGAGCCCTGCCCGGCTCCACCGCCTTGGCCCAGGCCCGGGCCTGTGGCGCCTTCGGGGCGACGCATGAGCGCTTCTGGACCGAGGCTCGGCGTCAGCACGGCGACGGGGCCGGCACCAGGGCTCTCATCGGCGCGCTGCTGCTCCAGCGCCGCCTCCCTGCGGCCTCGGTGATGGCGGGCATGGAGGCAGCCCTGGCTATCGACAGCACCGACCCCGAGGTGGTGGCCATCGAAGCTCGCCGCTTGGGCGAGGGTCGCCCTGCGGTGGTGGTGCCCATCAGCGTCGCCGTCGATCCTCGACCGCCGCCAAGCCTGGGCGACTACGACGAGCTGTTGGTCGGAGCGGGCGGATGAGCGCCACGACGGCGCTGGAGCCCATGACCGAAGCAGCGGCCGAGGCTGCCATCGGCGCCGCTTGTCGCTCGCTGCACCTGCCCACGGTGCGCATCGAGGGGGCCGCTCTGGCCGACCAGGCGGCCAAGGCCCGCCTGACTCATCGAGCCTTCCTGGCCGAGGTGCTCTGCGCCGAGGTCGACGAGCGTGACGGCCGTCGTCGGGCCCGGCGCATCGTCGAGGCCCGCTTCCCCCGGCTCAAGCGCCTGGGCGACTTCGACCTCGCCGCCGCTCCCGCCATCAACCCGGCCACCTTTGCCGCCCTGGCAGCCGGAGGGTGGATCGACGCCGGCGAGCCCGTGTGTCTCATCGGCGACTCGGGCACGGGCAAGTCGCACCTGTTGATCGGCCTCGGCATCGCTGCGTGCGAGGCGGGACGCCGGGTGCGCTACGTCACCTGCGCCGCCTTGGTCAACGAGCTGGCCGAGGCCGCCGACGAACGCACGCTGTCCAAGCTCGTCGCCCGCTACGGCCGCCTGGACCTTCTCTGTCTCGATGAGGTCGGCTACGTGAGCGTGGACGCTCGGGGCGCCGAGCTGTTGTTCCAGGTGATCACCGAACGGGAGGAGCGGGCGTCGATCGCTTTGGCCTCCAACGCCAGCTTCAGCGAATGGGGCCAGACCTTCGGCGATCCCCGACTCGCTGCCGCCGTAGTCGACCGCCTGACCTTCCGGGCCCACATCGTCGAGACCGGCTCCGACAGCTACCGGCTGCGCTCCGCCCGGGCCAGGAAGGGGTCGCCCAAGACCTGATCCGGGTCCTTCCCAAGTGCGCTTCATCCCGCCACGCTGAGCGTTATCGGTGTCGGGAGCTATTGCAACGCGTCCTCGGGTGGGGCCACTTCAAGCCATCACGGGGGGCCACTTCGAGTTGACATTCCCACGACGTAGGTGTAGGGGTCGGACCGGAGCGCCCTGTCAACCTCTCGGCTGGTGGGTTTCTCCGGCCCGCCCTCCGAACCGGACGTGCGACTCTCGCCGCATCCGGCTCTCCACGGGTTCACGTCGCTGGTGCGGGTGGTCCTGTCGCCTCGCTCGTCCATGGTGTGGGGATGCGAGCGCCCCGGTAGCGGTAGCGCTCGATGGCGACCGCTCGTGGCCGGAACATCGCTGTGCTTCCGTCGCGCACCTCCCAACCTGGGAGGAAACGACGGTGCAGGGTTCCCCAGTTCAGCCCATGGTGTCGTTTGCGGAGCCAGCCGACGATCCGCCAGAAGGCGAAGTGGTCGACGTAGTTGAAGGTCCGCGAGGACACCCCGTGGCGGAAGTAGTTGCACCATCCCCTCAGCACCGGGTTGACCGAGCGCAGAAGGTCGGCGA
>JALZNY010000255.1 GCA_030857525.1 Actinomycetota bacterium | reverse complement strand
CGCATGCCCTGGAGACGGCGGGTGGCTACGGCCTGCGCCACGGCGAAGCCGTGGCCGTCGGGCTGGTCTTCGCGGCCGAGTTGGCGGCCGGACTGGGCCGCATCGACGCCGACCGGGTGGCCCAGCACCGGGCCGTGGTGGGCGCCTACGACCTCCCCATGTCACTCCCCGCCGGCATCGACCCGGCCGACCTGATCCGCCTGTTCGCCCGGGACAAGAAGGCCGTCAACGGGACCACCTTCGTGCTCGACGGCCCGGCCGGCGTCGAGGTGGTCACCGACGTTCCCCCCGCCGCCGTCACCGCCGCCCTCGAAGCCGTCCGATGACTACGGAGATTACGGCGCGGCCGGTGGTGTTGCTGTTGCACGGGCCCAACCTGAACCTGCTGGGGGACCGGGAGCCCGAGGTCTACGGGACGGCCACCCTGGCCGACCACGTGGCCACCGCCACCGTCGCGGCCGAGGATGCCGGGTTTGACCTCGAGCACCTCCAGGCCAACGCCGAGGCCGACCTGGTGGAGGCCATCCACGGAGCGCGAGGCCGTTGTGCGGCCATCGTGGTCAACCCCGGCGCCCTGACCCACTACGCCTGGTCGTTGCATGACGCCCTGGCCGCCTTCGAGGGGGTCAAGGTGGAGCTCCACCTGTCCAACCCCAACGCCCGCGAGCCCTGGCGCCATACCTCGGTGGTGGCACCGGTGGTCGACGCCTCGCTGGTGGGCCTGGGGGCCGACGGCTATCCCCTCGCCATGGAAGCGGTGCGCCGCCTGCTGGCTCGACGGGGGACAGCGGGATGACGGGCACGTACCCGCCCATGGACGTCGCCGGACGGGCGCCACATCTACGGGAGCTTTTCGACGAGGCCGGCTGCGATGCCCTGGTCGTCAGCCGCCTGGTCAACACCCGTTATCTCACCGGCTTCACCGGCTCGGCCGGGGTGCTCGTCGTCACCCCCGACGAGCTGGTGCTGGTGACCGACGGCCGCTACCGGGACCAGGCCGCCGAGCAGTTCGCCGCCGCCGGGGTGGAGGGGCGAATCGATGTCGGCCAGACGGCCGCCGAGCAGCAGGAGCTGCTGGCCGCAGCCGCGTCGGGCCACCCCCGCCTGGGCCTGGAGGCGGCCCATGTGAGCTGGTCGACGCAGCGGCGCTACGCCAGCGAGTGGTTTCCCGAGGTCGAGCTCGTGGCCACCGTGGGGCTGGTGGAAGGTCTGCGCCAGTTCAAGGACGAGGGGGAGCTGTCCCGGATGGCCGCGGCCGCCGCCCTGGCCGATGCAGCCCTGGCTGCGGTGCGCCATCGCCTGGGTGAGGGCCCGACCGAGGCCAGCTTCGCCCTCGAGCTCGACAGCGAGGTACGCCGGCTGGGCGCCGATGGGGCCAGCTTCGAGACGATCGTGGCCAGTGGGCCCAACGGGGCCAAGCCCCACGCCCGTCCCGGTCCCCGGCGCATCATCGAGGGCGATCTGGTGGTGATCGATTTCGGAGCCACCGTCGAGGGCTACCACTCCGACATGACCCGCACGACCATCGTCGGCCGCCCGACCTCGACTCAGCGGCGCATGCTCGAGGTGGTGGTTGACAGCCAGGCCGCCGGGGTGAGGGCGGTTCGGTCGAACGTCGAGTGCGTCGAGGTCGACCGGACCTGCCGGGGGGTCATCGAGGAGGCCGGATGGCTCGACGCCTTCCTCCACGGCACCGGCCATGGGGTGGGCTTGGAGATCCACGAGGACCCGAGGGTGGCCAAGACCTCGACTGCTATCCTGGGAGTTCACCACGTAGTCACCGTCGAACCGGGCGTCTACCTCCCCGAGCATGGGGGGGTGCGCATCGAGGACACGGTCGTGGTCACCGCCACCGGCTCACGCCTCCTCACCCACGCGCCCAAGGACCCTTACTTGACATGAGTATCACCACCAACGACCTGAAGAACGGGATCACCCTGGACCTGCCCGAGGGGCTGTTCCAGGTGGTCGACTTCCAACACGTCAAGCCGGGCAAGGGCGGGGCCTTCGTGCGCACCACGCTGCGCAACACCCGCACCGGTGCCGTGCTCGATCGAACCTTCCGGGGGGCCGAGAAGGTGGAGCAGGCGGTCATCGACAAGCGGGAGATGCAGTACCTCTACAAGGAGGGTGACGAGCTGGTGTTCATGGACACGAGCACCTACGACCAGCTCACCGTGGCACCCACGTCGCTCGGCCCGGCTGCCGGCTTCCTGGTGGAGGGGGCCAACGCAGTGCTGCAGATGTACTCAGACGAGATCGTCGGCGTCGACATCCCCGCCGCCGTCGAGTTGAAGGTGACCGAGACCGAGCCCGGACTCCAGGGTGACCGAGTCTCGGGGGCCCGCAAGCCGGCGACGGTGGAGACCGGCATCACCATGTCGGTGCCGCTGTTCATCAACATCGGCGACCGCATCAAGGTCGACACCCGCTCCGGCCAGTACCTCACCAGAGTGTGAGCCCATGAGGTACGGCGGGGATGGAGTCGGGTCGCGGCGGGAGGCTCGGGAGCGGGCCATGTCGCTGCTCTACGAGGCCGAGGCCAAGGGGTGCGAGCCCCTCGGCGCCGTGCTCGACGAGCTGGTGGTCGACCCCCAGCCCTTCGCCGCCGAGGTGGTGGCCGGGGTCTCCCAGCACCAGGACCAGATCGACGCCCTCATCACCCGCTTCGCCCGGGGCTGGACCCTGGCCCGGATGCCGGCGCTCGACCGGTCGCTCCTGCGCATGGGGGTCTTCGAGCTGGCCCATCGACCCGAGATTCCCGTCGGCGCCGTGATCACCGAAGCCGTCGAGCTGGCCAAGCGCTTCTCCACCGACGACTCGGGGCGCTTCGTCAACGGCGTCTTGGGCCAGATCGCGGCCGAGCTCCGACCCGCAGCGGGAGGGGCCGGGGAGACCCCGGCTGCTATCGTCGGGAACTGACCGTGAAGCGGGTCCCGTGAGGCCCGAACGGACAGGAGCAGGCTTGGCTGAACGTGAGCGCAGGACCACGCCCCCCTACGGCGGTGCCTTCGTGGCTCGTAGCCGGGTGATGGACGCCGACGACGTGCGCCGGGCGGTCACCCGCATCGCCCATGAGGTGGTCGAGCGCAACGCCGGCCTCGACGACGTGGTGGTCATCGGCCTGCAGACCGGTGGCGTGCCCCTGGCCCGCAGCCTGGTGGCCGAGTTCGTCCGCATCGAGGGCGTCGAGGTGCCCCTGGGCACGCTCGACGTCGCCATGTACCGCGACGACATCGGCCTGCGCCCGGTGATGCCCGAGGCGGTGACCGACATTCCCTCCGAGGTGTCGGGGCGTACCGTCGTCCTGGTCGACGACGTGCTGTTCACCGGCCGCACC
>JALZNY010000254.1 GCA_030857525.1 Actinomycetota bacterium | reverse complement strand
CCATGGGGCGCATCGAGCTGCGGCCGCTGCTCGATGAGGTACGCGCGGTGACCGTCAAGGGCCCCGACCCCGAAGGCATCCTGCTCGCCGCCTGGCTGCGGACCAGCCTCCCTGACGCAGCCGTGCACGAGGGAGTTGGTGATGACTCCCTTTGGTCGACAACCCTGGAGGGGTGGGGGTGGAGGGTCGGGGTGCGCCAGGACGCCGAGTGCGTTGCGGTCACCGTCGAGCGGGACGACCACGAACAGTGGTGCACGACGGTCACCGCACCCTTGCCCAGCACCGAGGCCCTGCTCGCCCAGGTACTGGTGCACCTCCAGCCCGACCCCGTCTACGGCCGGACCCTGGCCGCGGCGGCCGCTGCCGGCGAGCAGTGACGGCGAACCCTCCCAGCTCTATTGCACGGGACCGGCCTTCCCGTAGCGTCGTCGGGATGGACGGCGGCGAGATCCTCGAGCTTCCTCTCGACCGGCTGCTGCACCTAGCTGCTGGAGCGCGCGATCAGACCCACGGACGCCGGGTCACGTGGTCACCCAAGGTCTTCATCCCCCTCACCCAGCTCTGTCGTGACCGCTGCGGCTACTGCACCTTCGCCCAGGCGCCGGCGCGGGCCGCCGCTCCCTACCTGTCGCCCGAGCAGGTGCTCGACATCGCCCGAGCGGGCGCCGCCGCCGGCTGCCACGAGGCCCTGTTCACCCTCGGTGAACGACCCGAGGAGCGCTACCCCATCGCTCGAGCCTGGCTGGCCGACCACGGTTACGAGACCACGGTCGACTACCTCGTGGCCGCGTGCACCCTGGTGCTGGACGAGACCGGCCTACTCCCCCACGCCAACGCCGGCGCCCTGCACTCCGAGGAGCTGGCCCGGCTGCGCCCGGTGTCGGCCTCCCAGGGGATGATGGTCGAGTCGCTGCGCGACGACCTCGACGCCCACCGGGGAGCACCCGACAAGGACCCGGCCCGGCGCCTGGCCACCTTGGAGGCAGCCGGTGAGCTGGCCATCCCCTTCACCACCGGGGTCCTGGTGGGCATCGGCGAGACCCGGGTCGACCGCCTGGTTGCCCTGGAGGCCATCGCCTTCGCCCATCGCCGCCACGGCCACGTCCAGGAGGTGATCGTCCAGAACTTCCTGCCCAAGCCGGGCACGACGATGCACCGCTCCCCTACCTGCCCCGACGTCGAGCTGCTGTGGACCATCGCTGCCGCCCGCCTGGTCCTCCCGGCCGATGTGCACCTCCAGGCCCCGCCCAACCTCAGCGACGACTTCGCCCGCCTGCTCGACGCCGGCATCGACGACTGGGGCGGCGTCTCCCCGGTGACGCCCGACCACGTCAACCCCGAGCGCCCGTGGCCCGAGGTCGATCGCCTCCAGGAGGCCACCGAGGCCCGGGGGTTCACCCTGGCGCCGCGCCTGACCGTCTACCCCGGCTACGTGGACGATCCCGAGCGCTGGCTCGACCCTCGCCTGCGCTTCGGCGTCCTCGATCGCTCCGACGCCGAGGGCCTGGCCCGCGACCACCCCTGGCACGCCGGCGCCGACATCGCCCCCCCCGCCCTCGTCCTTCCCCCTTCCCGTTCTTTGTCGGATGAGCAGTGTCTCGCACTGTCCAGTCGACAAAGAATCGGGGAAAGGAATGCCGTGGCCGAGGTGCTAGACGGGGTCATGGCCGGCGAGGAGGTGGGCGAGGACGAGATCGTCACGCTGTTCTCGGCCCGGGGGCCCGACCTGCGAGCCGTGGCTGAGGTGGCCGACGAGCTGCGGGCCCAGGTCGTGGGCGACGCCGTCACCTGGGTGGCCAACCGCAACATCAACTACACCAACGTGTGCACCTTCAAGTGCCGCTTCTGCGCCTTCTCCAAGGGGCCTCTGTCGCTCAACCTGCGCGGCGCCCCGTACCTCCTGTCGATCGAGGAGATCCAGGCCCGGGTCGTCGAAGCCGTCGAGCAGGGCGCCACCGAGGTGTGCCTGCAGGGCGGCATCCACCCCGACTTCGACGGCGACTACTACGTGCGGGTGACCCAGGCGGTGACGGCGGTGGCCCCGGACATCCACGTGCACGGCTTCACCGCCCTGGAGGTCACCGAAGGGGCCCGCCGGCTGGAGGAGCCCCTCGACAGCTACCTGCGCCGCCTGGCCCAGGCCGGGCTCAAGACCCTCCCGGGCACGGCGGCAGAGATCCTCGACGACGAGGTCCGGGCCGTGCTGTGCCCCGACAAGGTCACCACCGACGAGTGGCTGGAGGCGCACCGGGTGGCGCATGGCGTGGGATTGCGCTCCAACGTGACCATCATGTTCGGCTCGGTGGAACGCCCCCGTCACTGGGCCCGTCACCTGCTGCGCACCCGAGCCCTGCAGCGCGAGACCGGCGGATTCACCGAGTTCGTGCCTCTGCCCTTCGTGCACATGGCGTCGCCCATCTACCTCCAGCGGCGCAGCCGGGCCGGGCCGACGTTTCGCGAGGCGCTGCTCATGCACGCCGTGGGCCGCATCGCCTACCGCGGGGCCATCGACCACGTGCAGGTGTCGTGGGTCAAGATGGGCCGGGAGGGCTCCCGGCAGGCCCTGGGCGCCGGCGCCGACGACCTGGGCGGCACCCTGATGGACGAGAACATCTCCCGGGCCGCCGGCGCCGCTCACGGCCAGCGCATGACCGGGGAGCACTTCGCCGAGTGGGTGGCACCTCTGGGTCGCCGCCTGGTGCAGCGCAGCACCCTCTACGAACGGGTGTTGGAACCGGCTCCGCGGTGAGCCGGCGCCTGCCTGCGCACCGCACCGGCGACGACGGCCTCGACGCCCGACTGGTCGAGCTCCTCGATGAGGTCGGCGCCAGTGACGACCGTGACCAGCTCTTCGAGATCCTCGCCTCGGCCGTGTTGCTGGCCGGCGACGGCGCCCACCGACTCGACCTCAAGATCACCAACGCCGCCCTCAAGGAGATGCGGGCTGCCTTCCACATGTTCGCCCCCTACCGCGACGTGCCCAAGGTCACCATCTTCGGCTCGGCCCGCACCCGGCCCGACGACCCGCTCTACACCCAGACCCATGACCTGGCCGCGGCCCTGGCCGAGCGGGGGTGGATGGTGGTAACCGGTGCCGGCCCCGGGATCATGGCCGCCGGCACCGAGGGTGCCGGTCGGGAGCAGGCCATCGGCGTGCTCATCCGCCTGCCCTTCGAAGGGGGGGCCAACCCCTTCATCGTGGGCGACGACAAGCTCATCGAGATGAAGTACTTCTTCACCCGCAAGCTCATGCTCATCAAGGAGTCGGCCGCGTTCGTGGCCCTGCCCGGTGGCTTCGGCACCCTCGACGAGACCTTCGAGCTGCTCACCCTGGTGCAGACG
>JALZNY010000253.1 GCA_030857525.1 Actinomycetota bacterium | reverse complement strand
GGGCCGGCTCGGCCTGCGGGACCACGCTGGGCTCCGGGGGCTCGGCCAGCCGGGCGATGCGGCGCAGAGCGTCGACCACGAGGTCGGCCTTGAAGCGGACCTGGGCCTCGGCCGACACGTGCTGCCAGGTGCAACCCCCGCAGCCGGCGGCCAGGGCGGGACACGGCGGCGCCACCCGGTCAGGTGAGGGGTCGAGCACCTCGACGGCCACGGCTCGGGCGAAGTCACGCCGGGCCTCGATGAGCCGGGCCCGGACCTGTTCGCCCGGCAGGGCGCCGGCCACGAAGACCACGCGCCCGTCGGGGTCGCGGGCCAGAGCGTCACCGCCAGCCACCATGGCGGTGGGCACGAGGGTGAGCAGGTCGGACACCGCTCCAGCTTGCCCGTCAGCGTCCCGCCCCATCGCTGCGAGGGGACACAATGAGCGACGATGGGCGCCTTCCTCGTGAGCTTCGGCGTCATATTCGTGGCCGAGATGGGCGACAAGAGCCAGCTCATGGCCCTCACCTTCGCCTCCCGCTACCGGCTTCTCCCGGTGCTGGTGGGCATCACCGTGGCCACCGCCGTGGTCCACGCCGCCTCGGTGCTGGCCGGGTCGCTGCTGGCCGGCGCTCTGCCCACCCGGGCCATCACCCTGGTGGCGGGCCTGGCGTTCCTCGGGTTCGCCGTCTGGACGCTGCGGGGCGACACCCTCGACGAGGACGAGGCGGCTCGGGTCCGGCGCCAGGTCCGCTCCGCGGTGGTGGCCGTCGGCGTCGCATTCTTCCTGGCCGAGCTGGGCGACAAGACCATGCTGGCCACGGTCACCCTGGCCACCCAGGAGGGTGCCTGGGGGACCTGGGCCGGCTCGACGGTAGGGATGGTGGCCGCCGACGCACTGGCCATCCTCGTCGGCCGCCAGCTCGGTGCCCGCCTAAGCGACCGCACGATCCGCATCGGCGCCGCAATCGCCTTCGCCATCTTCGGCGTCCTGCTGCTGATCGAGGCCGCTCGGGGTTAGCCGGGTCGAGGGGCCGGCGGGGCCGGGAGGGCCGGGCGGGTCGGGATGCGGCTGGCGGCCAGGGCGAACAGGGCGAACCAGCCGGCCACCACGAGGGCGAGCGAGCTGAAGGCGACCACCGCCGGCCAGGTGGGTCCGTCGTGGGCCTCACGCAGGAGGACCTCGGTGCTGCGCACGAACGCTTCCTGGCGCTCGGGGACGGCGGGAACGGCCGAGGCGCCGATCTCGGGGTCGGCGGGCAGGTAGATGGGCGCCGCCGTCACCTGGTCGCCCCTTTGGAGGCCCACCATCGACTTCCAGCTCCCGTCCACCGGCATCGGCCGGGAGGAGACGTAGAGGCCGGGACCCACCGGATCGAGCTCGGCCAGGACGCGCCCACCTCCCTGCCACGACACCAGGCCGAAGGCATCCGCGCTCTCGGCCGCGTCGGCCGGGGTCAGCTCGACACTCACGTCGGCCTGCTCCACCCCGTTCACCAGGCCCACCGGCTGGAGCCGGATGATCGCCTCGACGTTGCCCACGTTGCGGGGCAACGGATAGGCCAGGGCGGCCAGCAGCATCACCAGAGCGCCCCCCACCGCCACCGCGGGAACCCGCCTGCCCCCCGACACCAGGCGCCCCATGCCCACCGCCAGCACCGCAGCGGCGCCGGCGGCCAGGGGAGCCACGACGGCCGCTTTGAGCAAGACCGACGGGGAGATGTGGAACCAGTCGACGGCGGCCACCCAGATCGCCTCGCCGGCCAGGCCCACCGTCCCCACGAGGGCGCCGGAGATCGCGGCGAAGCGCAGCCGGCGCTCGGTCCCCACCCACCAGCCGGCGGCCTCGATGGCCAGCATCGCCCCCAGGTAGAGGGGGAAGCGGGGCACGGTGTGGTTGAGGGCACCGCCGACCAACAAGGCGAGTGCCACCCGCAGGACGAGGAAGGCCACCAGGGCCTTGGCCGCCCCCCAGGGGCCGAGCGCCACCCGGGCCAGGACCAGGGCGAAGCCGGCGGCCACGGCGGCCAGCACGGGCAGGTACAGCACCTGGAACTGGGGGACGCCGAACTCGAACTCGCCCTGCACGGTGGTGAGGCCGGTCAGGATTGCACCCAGCACGAGGACCTCGATGCCCCGGCCCAGCCTGGTGGGCCGCACGCCGCCCTCTGTCTGCGTGCCCGGCTTTGGCCACCGTGGCCTTGGCCTCCATCAGCATGAGCCACAGGGCGATGGTGGCCAGGCTGCCGGCGCCCGGCTGCCGGCGCCCACGAGCATGAGATGCGTCGGGCTCCACAGGGTCACGTCGATCCCGAAGGCCCGATGCCACAGCTCGTCGAGGGGGAAGGCGGCCAGCCCCCCCCAGCCCCAGGGCACCGAGGGCCAGGGCCGACCACGGCACCCGCAGGCCCCAGATGCGCCGGCCGACCTGGGCCCGCTCGAGGGTGGCGAAGAGCACGACCACCCCGGCCGTCACCGCCAGCCCCCCGAGGGCGAGCACGATCATGGTGTGCGACGGGGTGAACAGGTTCTCGTCCCGGCCGTTGTCGATGTGGAAGGCGACGTCCCAGTAGAGGCCCACCACCCCGATGGCGAGCAGGAACAGGCCGGTGAGCACCCCGGCCATCGACCAGCCCGGGTAGCCGGTCAGGCGGTGCAGGCTGGAGGAGATGGGGTGGCACAGCACCGACACGATGTCGGTCTTGTCGCCCGGTTCCCCGGCCACTACCAGGCCCAGCACGATGGCCAGGTAGGCCACGAAGGGGACGATCACATACAGCCAGTGGTCCCAGGCGACGGCGTCCATCAGAATCCTCCTACTGCTTCGGCCAGCTCGACCGTTTCCGCCGCGCCGATCTGGGCCGCAGTGGAGGTTGCCGTCGCCTCCTCCATGGCTCGGGCCAGCGTGGCCCGTACCGCGACGGCGGCGAGAGGTCGCATCCGGCGCAGGGCCTCGGTGACCTCGCCCAGCCGCTCGGCCGGCATCCTCGCCTGGGCGAAGGGCTCCCACACGTGGCGCTCGAACAGCCCGACGAAGCGAGTGGCGATGCGGGACATGTCGTCGCGCAGGGCGGCCACCTCGTCCTGGGTGACGCCGAGGGGGATGCCCACCGCCACCAGATCCATCCCCACCTGCAGGAGGCTGGGGCTGGGGACCAGGAAGGTCTCACCATCGGGCTCGACCAGGCCCAGCTCCACCGCCCGCAGGGCGAGCGTAGGGTCGGCGACGGCGTCGGGGAAGCGGGCCACGAGCTCCTCGAGGGTCACCCGCTCGGGCTCCTCGTCGCTCCAGGTCTCGGTCAGCGCCGCCTCGAAGCCCAGCACCTCGCCCAGGCTGCGCCCGCCCTCCCACGCCCGCAGGAGCTC
>JALZNY010000252.1 GCA_030857525.1 Actinomycetota bacterium | reverse complement strand
GGATGCCGCTACTTGCGGTCATCCACTGGGTGTCGCCGTTGGTGATGCGCCCCCCGCCACCGTTGGAGTCCTGGTGCTCGAAGGTGCCGTCGATGATGTAGGTGACGGTCTCGAAGCCGCGGTGCGGGTGCCACGACGTGCCCTTGGGCTCGCCGGGGGCGTAGTCGACCTCGCCCATCTGGTCCATGTGGAGGAAGGGGTCGAGGGTGGCCGTGTCGAGCCCGGCAAAGGCCCGGCGCACGGGGAAGCCCTCGCCCTCGAAGCCCGACGGCGCCGTGGTCACCGAGCGGACGGGCCGCTCGGTAGTGGTGGTGGGGTCGGGTCGGGTGATGCGGGGCAGGGTCAGGGTGTCGGCGACGACGGCGGGCATTCTGGGCTCCTCCTTGCTGCTAAGGGCTGGCGGCTCGGGCTGGTCGGACTAGCTGGTCGGGTGGGTGGCCTCGATGTCGAGGGTGATCTTGACCTTGTCACCCACGACCACCCCGCCGGCCTCCATCGGCATGCTGATGTCGATGCCGAAGTCACGACGGTTGATCTCGGTGGTGGCCGACAGCCCCAGGCGCGCTTTGCCGTAGGGGTCGGTGGTGACGCCGCCCACCTCGAGGGCCAGCGCGACCGGTCGGGTCACCCGTGGAGGGTGAGCTCGCCGTCGACCACGTAGTCGTCGCCGTCGGGACGGATACCGGTGGAGCGGTAGGTCATGGTGGGGTGCTGCTCGAGGTCTAGGAAGTCGGCCGAACGGATGTGGGCATCGCGCTCCGCGTTGCCCGTGTCGAAGGAGGCGACGTCGACGGTGGCGATCACGGATGAGTCCACGACATCGTCTTCGACGACGATCTCGCCGTCGAAGCTCTTGAAGCTGCCCCGCACCTTGCTCACCATCATGTGGCGCACGGTGAAGGACACGTCGGAGTGGACGGGATCGATGGCCCAGACCCCGGGCACGAGACCGGGGATCGTGGGGGTGGTCGGGGTGGTGGTTGCAGTCATGGCGCTTCTCCTCGGGTAGTTGATCTGTCACTGACTAGAACATCGTTGACGTAGCAGCTATTCCGGTCGCTACCGTGTGTCTCCATGGAGGGACCCCGCTGGCTGGACGACGACGAGGCCCGAGCCTGGCGGGGCTTCCTGCGCATGCACCAGGTCCTGCGGGCAGTGCTCGAAGGTGAGCTGACCCGGGCGACAGGTCTTTCCTTGCCCGACTACGAGGTGCTGGTCGCCCTGTCGGAGGTTGATGGGCGCCGGCTGCGGATGGGGGCCTTGGCCGAGCGACTGACCTGGTCCCCCAGCCGCTTGTCCCACCAGCTCACCCGCATGCAGGACCGGGGCCTCGTGCGCCGAGAGGATTGCCCCACCGACGCCCGAGGAGCCTTCGCCGTGCTCACCAAGACCGGACTGACCGCCATCACCGAGGCTGCACCCGGCCACCTGGCCGGCGTGCGCCGGCACCTGTTCGACCGGCTGACGGCCGACCAGGTACGGGCTCTGGCCGAGATCAGCGAGGCCGTGGCCGGCTCTGGCTCGCCGTCATAATGGCGATGTCCCTCCGTCGTAGCTCCCCCCCGACGAGCTGGTCGAGGCCAGCATCCCCGAGGTGGCGGCCGAGTACCTGGTCAAGTTTGGAGGAGGACCGGAGGACCAACGTCCTGCTGTTCCTCGGTGGCTTCGCCTTCGAGCATCAGGGCGATGCGGGGCGAGCACCACCGCCTCTTCCTGGTCGTGGGTGACGAACAGCGTGGTCACCCCGACCTCGCGCTGCGCGCTGCGTACCAGGTCGCGCATCTCCGACGGCCGGGTGTGGCAGTACGACTCGCCCGAGGCCTTCTACCAGCGTCCGGCCTCGCTGGACGTGGCCCGCTTCTTCGGCGGCAAGCTGTCACCACCCCGTCGTCCCTCTCGACCGTCTTCGGCCGGCGGCTATCGTTGCCTGGGTGCCCATCGGCGTGGTTATCGGCTTTCTCTCGGCCACCCTCGCCGCCCTCGTCACCGAGGTCTACTGCCACCGCTGCCTGGCGCACCGGGCCTTTCGGGTTAACCCCGCGCTGGCGTCGGTGCTCGACACCTACTTCAAGGTCGTCGTGGGGACCAATCCCGGGACGTGGGCCGCTGTCCACCGGCTGCACCACCGCTACGCCGACACGCCGCTCGATCCCCACTCGCCTCGCCTGCGCCGGCCGGTCACGGTCTTGGCCGGCTCCGCCTTTCTGTTTGCCATAGCCAGGAAGCGGCTGCCGCTCGAAACCCCACCGGGGAGGGGGATCTCGCATCTTGTCCTGCGCACCCTTCTCGTCGGCTCATTCTTCGTAATGTTCGGACTGGTGCAAGTGCTGACGATGCTGGCAGTGCACCTCGTCTGCTACCTCGGCGTCATGGGGATGGTCAACACCGTAGGCCACCTCTACGGGAGCAAGCCCCACCCCGACTTCCCTGGATACGACATGGGCTGGCTCGCCATCCCGCTGCTGGGCCACGGCTACCACAACTCCCATCACGCCCACCCGGCCGCCCCCCGCACGGGTCCCCTCGATCCAATCTGGCCGCTTCTTCGCCTCCTCTCCGCGCTGCGACTCGTCGAGCTCGATAATCAGCGGGCTCATGGGCCTTCACGAGCCTGCTGTGGAGCGTCGGTATCCCTCGTGCGCAGCCAGTAAGACCACCATTGAGTGGCGCAGCTCACTGGGACCTTCAGCCGACGCCACCACTGCCACGCCCCCCAGTCCGAGGCGTCTTGATGCCCACTGACGCCCACCCACGGCATCGACGGCTACCACTCGCCGTCGGTCCACACCGACTCGCCTCTTCCCCAGCTTCATCGTCTCGGCCCAGCCCAGCGGCAGCTTCTGCATCTACTGGTGGCGACCGACCTGAGCGTGAGGCCGCCGAGCACGGCGCCGATGGTGAGGGTCCCGAGCAGCGCCCACCCGGCGGCGTCGACCCAGGCCAGCCGCTCCAGGGCCCGGTCGTAGATCTCCACCGCCACCGTGTAGTACGGAGGGTTGCCGAAGAGCAGCGGCCCGACCAGGGCGCCCACCTACTGCTCCAACGCCGGGTCGAGGCCGAGGGTGACCTTGCCGATGTACTCGAAGGCCTCGAGGGGCGAGAACGACTGCATGAACGGACCGGCCCGCACGTCTCGGTAGAGCCGGGAGAGCGGGTTGGCGGTGAGGTAGCCGGCGCCTCCAGAGAGGGTGAGGGCCCGATCGACGATGTCGACCGCCTTGCGGTTGACGAACCACTTGGTGCACTGGAAGTCGGCCATGAGCCGATGCGCCTCGTCGAGCGGAGTCTCCTCGCCCTCGTGGACGGCGAAGGAGGCATCGATGGCCGACAGCGTCCGGTCGAGCATGG
>JALZNY010000251.1 GCA_030857525.1 Actinomycetota bacterium | reverse complement strand
CCCCACCACCACTACCGAGCGGCCTGTCCGCTCGGTGACCACGGCACCGTCGGGCTTCGAGGGCGAGGGCTTCCCCGTGCGCCGGGCCTTTGCCGGGCTCGACACGGCCACCCTCGACCCCTTCCTCCACATGGATCAGATGGGCGAGGTCGACTACGCCCCCGGCGAGCCCAAGGGCACGTCGTGGCACCCGCACCGCGGCTTCGAGACCGTCACCTACATCATCGACGGCACTTTTCGGCACCAGGACTCCAACGGTGGCGGGGGGCGCATCACCAACGGCGACACCCAGTGGATGACCGCAGGTAGCGGCATCCTCCACATAGAGGCACCGCCCGAGGAGCTGGTTGTCATCGGCGGGCTGTTCCATGGGGTGCAGCTGTGGGTGAACCTGCCCCGGGCCAACAAGTGGAACCCGCCCCGCTACCAGGACCTGCGGGCGCTCGACACGGTGCTGTTGTCGTCCGACGACGGGGGCGCCCTGGTGCGCCTCATCGCCGGCGAGGTCGGGGGCCATGCCGGTCCGGGCTCGACCTTCACTCCCATCACCCTCATCCACGCCACCGTGTCTCCCGGGGCCCAGCTCGTGCTGCCCTGGCGGGCCGACTTCAACGCCCTGGCCTACGTCCTCGCTGGCCGTGGGTCGGTGGGTGGCGAGCGCCGACCAGTGGGGACCGGCCAGCTCGCCGCCTTCGGACCGGGCGGACCAGGCGGACCGGGCGGACCGGGGTCCTCGGTCACGGTGACGGCGGACACCCATCAGGACGGCCAGACGTCCAACCTCGACGTGCTCGTGCTCGGCGGCCTTCCCATCGGGGAGCCCGTGGCCCACTACGGGCCCTTCGTGATGAACACCCGAGCCGAGCTCCAGCAGGCCTTCGCCGACTACCAGGCCGGACGCCTCGGGGTCATCCCCGCCGGCCGCCAGTCCGCCGGCCGGTAGCGGCGGTCAGGCCAGGAGGCCGAGACGGCGGCGGGCCAGCTCGACGTAGCCGTCGTCGAGGTCGAAGCCCACGTAGTGGCGGCCGGTGTCGATCGCGGCCAGGGCCACCTGGCCGCTGCCCATGAAAGGGTCGAGCACGGTGTCGCCCCGGTAGGTCAGCAGCTCGATGACCCGACGGGGCAGCTCGATGGGAAAGGGTGCGGGGTGGCCGATGCGCCGGGCCGAGGCAGTTGGGAAGCGCCAGACGTCCAGCGTCAGGGCCATGAACTCCTCGGCGCTGATCGTGCTCTCGTGGGGTAGGTCGCGGGCCGAGCGCTGGGCCCGGGTGAGAGCCCGGTCGAAGCGTCCCTTGCTGGCCAGGATGATGCGCTCGGAGACATCACGGATGGCCGGGGCGGCCGACGAGGCGTAGGAGCCCCACGCGCACGAGCCGGTGGCCCCTTCGGCCTTGACCCACACCACCTCGCCCCGCAGCAGCAGCCCCAGCTCGTCGCCGAGGATGCGGATCACGTCGGCCGACAACGAGCGGTAGGGCTTGCGACCGAGGTTGGCCACGTTGACGGCTATACGCCCCCCGGGTTCGAGGACCCGGACGCACTCGGCGAAGACGTCGCGAAGCATGGTCAGGTACTCGACGTAGGTGCCGGCCACGTTGCCGGCTCCGGCCGCCTGCTCGTACTCCTTGGCCGCGAAGTACGGCGGGGAGGTGACCACCAGGGCGACGGAGGCATCGTCGACGACGCCCATGTCGCGGGAGTCACCACAGATGAGCTGGTCCTGCACCCGACAGGGGTTGATGTGGGCGTCGGTGGAGACCACAGGCGGGGCGAACTGGTCGTAGAAGGCCGAGGCGTCGTGGCTCTCCCGGCGCCCGGTGCCAAAGGCACGGGTGCTGGTGGCCTCTCGCCGGCGGGGGTTGGCCGGGTCGGGCGCCACGGGAGAGCGGGGGCGACCCATCGCCGGATGGTACCGCCTGCCCCGACCGCAACTCCTTCTTCCTTGTCGCCTTGTGTGCACCGTAGGGGTAGGCGGCGCGGCAAAGATCGGGGGTGGAGGGATCGCTCACGCAGGGGCGGGCTGAGCCTCGGCTCGGGCTGCCGCCCGCTCGACCAGCACCGTGCCCACGATGGTGGGGAGCACCCAGGCCAGGGGCGACCCCCAGCTCACCACCAGCAGGGCGGTCACGAGCGAGATGTAGGAGCCGCAGATGAACCGCACGTGGCGGCCCCGCCAGCCGGGGGTGCGCTGCCTTCGTGCCTGCCAACCGGCGACCACCGCCGCCTCGGTGCCCACGGCCAGGATCACGAAGGGCCACCAGCGGGCCCAGTCGAGGACGGCGAACCCCACCGCGGTGGTGGTGATCACGGCCACGGCAACCTGGTAGGCGAGGGCGGACCGAGTGCGGCGGCCCCCGCCCAGGGCGGCGGCGATGGCCAAAGGGCCGAGGAGGAGCCCGGCGACCCCAGCGACGACGTGGAGGCTGAGCAGGACGGTGTGGGTCATGGTGAATACCTTCCACTGTGGACGGACAGAGCCAGGCTAGCATGACACAGTGGACGGTCAAGAAGCTACGGGGAACGGGTCGCCGCGTCCGCTGAACGCCACCGCCGCCTCCCTGCTGGGGTTCCTCCACGCCGGGCCGCTGACCGGCTGGGACCTCATGACCACGGCTGAGCTGGTCATCGGCGACTTCTGGAGCCTGACTCGCAGCCAGGTGTACCGGGAGCTGGCCACCATGGAGCGCGCCGGCCTGGTGGCGGCGGGGGAGCGCGGCCCCCGGGATCGGCGTCCCTACCACCTCACCGAGGCCGGCCGGGAGGCCTTCGGCGCCTGGCTCGACCGGGAGCCCGGTCCCGAGCAGATCCGCTACCCCCTGCTGCTCACCATGGCCTTCGGCGAGCACCTGGCGCCCGGCCGCCTGGCCGACTTCGTCGCCGCCCACCGCAAGGTGCACATGGCCCGCCTCGAGGGCTACGAGGAACTACGCGACGACGCCGGCGACGGGCTCGGTGTCCATGCCGCAGCCACGCTCGACTTCGGCATCCGCTACGAGCGGGCCGTCCTAGACTGGTTCGATCATCTCCCCGACGGGCAGGGACGGCGACGATCGCCGGTAGGAGGCCCGCACCAGCAACGCCAGGGTGACGGCGAAGGCGACGGGCAGGGCGGCGCTGTGGACGAGGAGCCACAGGCGCAGCGTGGTCTGGGAGATCTCGAACCCGTTGATGAGCACGAAGCGGACGTCGTCGTCGAAGGCAGCAGACCACATGCCCCTGAAGTTCTCGCCCACGGTGACGGCCCACAGCGCCAACTGGTCCCAGGGTAGGAGCAGCCCGGTGTAGGCCAGGGCCAGCGTCAGCCCCAGGAGAGCACCGGCCGGTCGCCAGCCTCGGCGGACCACGACGCCCACCAC
>JALZNY010000250.1 GCA_030857525.1 Actinomycetota bacterium | reverse complement strand
CCCCCACCCCTCCAGGGTTGTCGACCAAAGGGAGTCATCACCAACTTCCTCGTGCACGGCTGCGTCAGGGAGGCTGGTCCGCAGCCAGGCGGCGAGCAGGATGCCTTCGGGGTCGGGGCCCTTGACGGTCACCGCGCGTACCTCATCGAGCAGCGGCCGCAGCTCGACGCGCGCCATGGTGGCGGCCAGACGGCGGCGCAAGGGGAGCAGGCGCAACCAGGCGAAGTCGGTGACGGGGACCCGCTGGCGCAAGCGATCGAGGGCGGGCAGGCGAGCCCGTCCTCCGGCTCGGGCGCTGTCGACCACCATGTGGTCGGCTACGTCGATCAGGCGGCTGCGGGCGGGGGGCAGGCGCTCACGGCACCACATGACCACCGGGAGGTCGGGCAGGGTCAGGGGCTCGATCAGGGAGTCCAGATGGTCGGTCACCGGCCCGGCCACCTCCAGGGCGATGTCGTCGATGCCCAGGCACAGTCGCCCCCGCTCCTGGAGATGGACGCCGACCCGGGCGTCGAAGCGGTGATGGTGGCGACCGGACACCCGTACCACCACCACCCGTGTGGGCTGCACGCTACCCAGGCGGTGCACGGTGTCGAAGGTGTCGTCCACCTCGATCTGTTCGCCGCCGACGGCCAGCAGGGTCAGGACCGACGTCCGCACCGCCCCCCGGCGATCCTGTTGACGCAGGCGGTCCAGGGTGGCCAGCACCGCCCCCATGGTGGTGTCGTCCTCGCGCCACATACCTACCGTGATGACGCCGGCCATGGTCAGGGTCGGCGCCAGCGGCGCCCGTCGCCGGACAGCAACCGGTCGGCCTCTTCGGGACCCCAGGTGCCGGCGGCGTAGCCGGGGAGCGGCGTGGTGTCGTCGGACCAGGCGTCGAGGAGAGGCTGGACGATGCGCCAGGCTTGTTGCACCTCGTCGGTACGGATGAACAGGGTGGGGTCGCCGAGGAGGGCGTCGTGGAGGAGCCGTTCGTAGGCCTCGGGCGGCTCCTCCAAAAAGGCGGCGCCGTAGGAGAAGTCCATGGACACGCTGCGCAGGTCGAAGGTCTGTCCCGGGACCTTGGCCCCGAAGCGCAGGGAGATGCCCTCATCGGGCTGGATGCGCAGCACCAGGGCATTGGAGTCCAGCTCGGCGGCCTGGGTGGCGGCGAAGGGCAGGTGGGGGACCCCGGAGAACCGCAGGGCCACCTCCGTCGTCCGCTTGGGCAGGCGCTTGCCCGTGCGCAGGTAGAAGGGCACGCCGGCCCAGCGCCAGTTGTCGATGCGCAGGCGCATGGCCAGGTACGTCTCGGTACGGCTGTCGGGGGCCACCCCGTCCTCCTCGAGGTAGCCGGGGACCTCGTCGCCGCCGACCCAGCCGGATCGGTACTGGGCCCGGATGACCTCACGGCCCACCTCCGAGACGTCGAGGAGGTCGACCGCCCCGAGAGCCTTGACCTTCTCGTCGCGGATTCCCTGGGGCGACATGGACACCGGTGGTTCCATGGCCGTGAGGGCCAGCACCTGGAGGAGGTGGTTTTGCATGATGTCGCGCAGGGCCCCGGCCTCCTCGTAGAACCCGGCCCGGTGACCCACGCCCCCGGACTCGGCCACGGTTATCTGCACCGAATCGACGTAGCGGCGGTTCCACACCGGCTCGAAGATGCTGTTGGCGAAGCGCAGGGCCAGGACGTTCTGCACCGTCTCCTTGCCCAGGTAGTGGTCGATGCGGTAGAGCTGGTCCTCTCGAAGCACTTCGTGCAGCGAGGAGTCGAGGGCCTCGGCGCTGGCCAGATCGCGCCCGAAGGGCTTCTCGATGACCACCCGGGCGAACCCGCCTCCCGACGCCGGCTGGTGCAGCCCCACCTCGGCGAGACGGTGGACCACGTCGGCGAAGACCCCGGGTGGGGTCGACAGGTAGTGGAGGCGGTTACCGGCCGTTCCCCGGTCCCGGTCGAGGTCGCCGACGACCTCGTCGAGGGCCTTGTAGGTGGCGATGTCGTCGTAGCCGCCGCTGACGTAGCGCAGCCCCCCCTCGAGCTCGGCCCACGCCCGCTCGTCGACGTCGCCGGCCGCCTCCACGGCCTGGCGCATCCGGGACCGGAAGCCCTCGTGGCCGAGGTCGCTGCGGCCCACGCCCACCACCGAGGTTCCCGGGGCGAGCTGCTCGCGGGTCATGAGGGCCTGGAGGGCGGGCATGAGCTTGCGGCTGGTCAGATCCCCGCTGGCCCCGAAGATGACGATGGCCGCCGGGGCTGTCGAGGGGGTTGCATCCAGGCCCTCCAACAGGGGGTGGGCTCGCTCGTCGAGCCCCTCGGGGGAAACGACCATCAGCGCTCGGCCAGGGCCGCGGCCTTCTCCGAAAGGGCATCCATGCCCTGGTTGAACGACTTGGCGAAGGCGGCGACCCCCTCGTCCTCCAGCACCCGGCTGACGTCGTCGAGATCGATGCCGAGCGCGGCCAGCCGGGCGAACAATGCCTCGGCCTCCTCGGCGCCCTCCTCGGCGCTGGCGGCCAGGGTCCCGTGGTCCTCGAAGGCCTCCAGGGTGGCGACCGGCATGGTGTTGACGGTGTCGAGGCCGATGAGGGAGTCGATGTAGAGGGTGTCGGGGTAGTCGGGGCTCTTGGTCGAGGTCGACGCCCACAAGGGTCGCTGCACCTGCGCACCTTTGGCTGCCAGCGCGTCCCACCGGGGACCGGAGAACGTCTGGCGGAAGGCCCGGTAGGCCAGCTTGGCCTGAGCGACCGCGGCCCGGCCCCGCAGCTCGAGGGTTTCGGGGCTGCCGATCGCCTCCAGGCGCCGGTCGATCTCCACGTCGACCCGGCTGATGAAGAAAGAGGCCACGCTGTGCACCCGGGCCAGCGATGCCGCTCCCGACTCGTGGGCCACGAGCTCCTCCAGCCCGGACAGGTAGGCCTCCATGACCTCGGCGTAACGCTCGAGGCTGAAGATGAGGGTGATGTTGATGCTGGAGCCCTGGGCGATCATGCGCTGCACGGCGGGCACGCCCTCGTCGGTGGCGGGGATCTTCACCAGCAGGTTGGGCCGGGCAATGTCGGTGTGCAAGCGCCGGGCGGCCTCCACGGAGCCCTCGGTGTCGTGCGCCAGGTCGGGCGCCAGCTCCAGGGAGACGAACCCGTCGGCGCCCCCGCTGTCGCGGTGGAGCGGGGCCATCAGATCGAGGGCATCGGCCACGTCGGTGGTGGCCATGGCCCAGTACGACCTCACCGCCGAGCAGCCGTCCTTGGCCAGGGCGGCGAACTGATTGTCGTAGGCGGTGCCTGCGGCCATGGCCTTCTGGAAGATCGACGGGTTGGACGTGACCCCTCGGACCCCCCCCTCCACCCACTGGGCGAGGGTGCCGTCGGCGAGCCAGTCC
>JALZNY010000249.1 GCA_030857525.1 Actinomycetota bacterium | reverse complement strand
CCCCTCCTATGGGCACGAAGGTTGCGGGCAGAAAGCTGCAGGTGGTGGACGCAGCAGGTGGCCGGCTACGACGCCTTGGCGCCCTCGCGCCGGCCCGAGGCGGGGCGGCGGGCGGCGAGCGTGCTCGCCACTCCCGCCAACAGGAGCCCACCGGCGGCGACGCCGAGTCCGATGAGGGCGAAGCTGACGACGCTCGGACCGTCACTGACGGCGAGCGAGGTGGGCCGAGGCGACGACGTCGGCGCCGCCGGCGGGGACGAGTCCACGTAGATGGCGGCCCGAGCCGTGTTGCCCACGTTCATGTCGAAGTGGTTCTGGGTGGCGACCAAGAAGTGCTGTCCGGGCGAGGTGTCTACGGGAATCGGCACCTGCACGGTGAACTGGCTCGTCATGGGGAAGGCATGGGGTCGGGCTGCGTGAAGAGGATCGGCCCGTCGGGCGAGTCGAGGCGGATGTCCACCGGCTCACCCCGGGCGAACTCACCCCCGAAGACCTCCACGGTCCCGCCGGGCTCGACGATGCCCGAGCCGGTGGTCCTGAAGGCGACGAGAGCGACACATGCCCACGCCTGGCCCACCGGTATGAGCACGGCCGCCGCCGCTACCACTGCTAAGCTAAGGCAAGCTTGCTCCTATGGAAGGCCTGCGGACGCTCTACCAACACAAGCGCATTCCGAGTCAGCGGACTCTGCCTATGAGCTGCGGAACTCGGGGCTACATCAGCGGTCCTTTGGAAACGTCCTCTCTGTCCACGGCCGACGCGGTGGGATTGAATCGGCGAAGACAACAACGGAAAGGGGTGGGCCGCTGTGCGGTTCTCGTCTCGAAAGTGGCTTGTAGGGACCGTCGCAGCGGCCCTGTCCTTGGTGATTCCCGCGGGGATCGCCTGGGGGTGTGTCACCGTGGTCCAGTTCAGGACCAATGGTCCGGCCAATGTTGAACCGGGTGGGATGGTGGAGGTCTTCGGTGCTGACTTCGCCCGAGGGGAGCCGGTGAACATCCACCTCGACTCGGAGGACGGGCCGGTCCTCGCCACGGTGCCGTCCCCTATGCCCTCCACCATGACGAGCAAGTTCACCCTGCAGGTCCCGATCGGCGCGGACGTCGCTCCCGGGCAGCACATCCTGGTCGCCACCCAAGACCACTACGACATGAACGTCGGCATCCCCGCCCGGGCCCCGATCTACGTCAGTTCCTCGCCACCGGCGGAGCCGACGCCGGCGCAACGGACCGCGGTGCTTGCCGTGGACGAAGGCTCGAGCGCCGCCAGTTTCATCCTGATCGGGCTGGGAGTCGCCGCCGCCGGCCTCCTGTTGGCCGGAGTGGCAAGCATGATCGCCGCCCGGCGGCCCTCGTCGGGTCAGGCCCAAGGCGCCGAGTCGTCGTAGCTACCGGCTCCTGAGTTGAGTTCTCTTCCTGCGGCTCCCTGCCGCTTCATCTCCCTAGGAGGGTCCGTGAATTCTGTTCTTCGTCGCGCTGCGTTCGGCGCCTCACTCGCAGGAATGGTGGCCGCGTCCTCCGCAGTGGCGGTGGCCCAGGAGACCGCGGCCTACCCGAAGGCCGAATTCGGTCCCCAGGCGGTGAGCGTCGAGCGGTTGACTGACGGCATCCACATGACCGAGGAAGACACCGCACCCACCCGCGGCTACACCGGACCCACGTCCATGGCGGCCGATCCGGACGACCCCCGGGTCATCGTGGCGGCGACGGCCGAACTGCGAACCCGCTTGTGTCACCTGCTGGTCTCGACCGACGCAGGGCTCACCTGGACCTACTCGGAGGAGCGCCCCGCCGCCGAGGGCTACCCCAACTGCACCAACAACAGCTCGGGTGTGAGTCAGCCCCGGGTCGAATGGGGAAGTGACGGCACGCTGTACTACGCATCGCAGGCCTACGGCGAGGGTGAGGGCGGTCGCGACGGAGTGACCAGCATCGTTCTGGCCCGCACGACCGACCTGGGCGAGACCTGGGAGACGACGATGGTGAGCGATGCCCGTGCCCAGCCCGACCCCAAGCCGGAGAACAGCGGGGTCACCGGACTGGCCGTGGACACCTCAGGGGACCAGGACGCGGTCTACGTGGGCTTCAGCCGGGACTGGAGCGCCACGGCAACTGATGGTGACCCGCTGGAGGATCAGAGCCACGTCGTCGTTGCCGCCTCTACCGATGGGGGGGATTCCTTCGGCGAGGCGGTGAACCTCAGCGACTTTTCCGAACTGACCATGACCGTCGACGGGCAGCCCTATCCATTGCACTTCCAGACCGCCTTCACTCGTCCGTTCGTGGCCGCCCACGACGGAGTGGTCCTGGCCGTGGGCGACGGCGGGCCACCCGCCGACAACGAGCCTCCCGAGGAGGTCTACGACGGCATCTTCGGCGAATCGGATCCCATGTTGGTGGCCCGCTCCACCGACCAAGGGCGCACCTGGACGGTTGCGGAGCTGAGCACGCCGGTCTACACCGCCGCAGGCTCCCAGACCGGCATGGGATGGACCCCCGAAGGTGGCCCCGACGGTACCTTCGTCCTCGCCTACGCGGCGACGCCCGGCGACGCCCCCAAGGCCGGAAGGACCGAGATCGTTGTCCAGCGCTCCACCGACCGTGGCGAGACCTGGACCGAGCCGGTGGCCATCAACGACGACGACCCCAGCGACGGCTACACGAGCTTCTATCCCGAGCTCGACGTGGCACCCAATGGGCGGGTCGATGTCGTGTGGCAGGACAACCGTCAGTTGGGCGACTTCCTGATCGAGGTCCGCTCGACGTACTCGACCGATGGTGGTGCGACGTGGGCGCCGAACATAGCGGTCACCGACCAACCGATCGACTTCAGCATCGGCGCCAGCTCCACCGGCGACGTCCGCCAGCCTCCGGGCGTGGCGTCGACCAATTCCTACGCGGCCATCGCATGGCCGGACACCCGCTTCGGCGACGAGCAGACGCAGACCCAGGACAACTTCGGCGCCATCGCCCAGTTCTCGCCGCTGCCGTCCGAGGAGAACACGACCTGGCCGACGATCGCCGCCATCCTGGGCGGTCTGATGCTGGCCGGGATCATCCTGCTGGGCGTCCAGTTCGTGCGCAGGGGGCGCTAAGACACTTCGAAGTCGGGCGCCGGCAGCCAGGAAGTTCTCCGCCCGTGGGGGACCGACCTGGCCTGGCGCCCGTGCCGAGGCTGCAGAGGCAGCTCCACCTCAGGGCGTTGACGATCCGGGGCTACCATCGTCGAGGTAGCTCCCCAACGGGGGTCCGAAGCCGTGAGGGAGGCTCAGGGTCCGGTGGGGTTTTCCAGAACGTGGCAGTCCCAGGGGACGTAGCTCAGCTGGCTAGAGCACCTGCTTTGCAAGCAGGGGGTCGTGGGTTCGAG
>JALZNY010000248.1 GCA_030857525.1 Actinomycetota bacterium | reverse complement strand
CACCACGTCCGCCCCCGCCGCCCCCTCAGGTGTCACTCCGTGAGCCAGCCCCGAAGCTTGCGCCGGCTGGCTCGGTCCCACGCCTCGGGCCACGACCCACGGGTCCGCGCCGCGATCGTGCGCTGGCCGGCGATGAGCTGGCCCGCCACCAGGGCCTCGGCCGGGGTGAGCTCATGGGCCACCGAACGCAGCCAGGCCTCGGCCACCACCGCATCTTGGTGCTCGCCCAGCACGTCCTGGAGGTCGGCCACCGCCCGGGCCAGCCGCTTGGCCGGCTTGCCTACAGCCATGGCTGCCACCTCGGCTGCGTAGCGGCACCGCTTGGCCCGGATGCGGACCTGGTGGAGCTCCTCGTCGGGCCCGTCGGGCTCGACTGCCTCGGCCGCCTGGAGCAGGTGTTTCCACGGCTTGCGTACGAGCGTGGGCAGCACCTCCTCGGCCGGCCCCTCGGCCTCGGGGCGCAGCCACCCGAGCCCGGACGAGATCACCGCGGGGGCGCCGGCAGGTACGGCGGGGACGTGCTCGGGGCGGTGCGGTTCCATGGCGTCGACCAGCCGGTCGAGCAGCAGGGCGTACCGACGGTCGGCGAGCATCCCGAGCAGACGCTCGCGAGCCGCGGTGCGCTGGTCGTGCAGGCGTCCCAGCAGATAGTCGGCGCTCTGGGCGTCGAGCGGGCCGAGACCGGCCACCCCCGCCTGGAAGCCCTCCAGCAGGACATCGGCGTCGCGCACCTCGCCCAGGCCGGCGGCGATCCACTTGAGCTCGGACCGCAGGTCCTTGGCCCACTCTTCGTCCAACAGCGGCTTGTAGGTGCGCAGGTCCGAGCGCAGCCGGCGGGTCGCCACTCGGGCCTGGTGCACGTCCTCGGGGTCGTCGCCCAGACGCACCCCCGCATCGTGGGCCAGGAGGCGGCGGGCCGACGACCGCAGGCCCGAGCGGATCACGCCAGCGGCCGTGCCCTTGTCCTCGTCGTCGGGGTCGGCCAGCTCGGGCGGATCCGAGGCCCGGGGGCCGAGGGCCCGCACCACCTTGGGCGTGGGGTCGGCGAGATTGGCACCGGCCGAGCGCAGATGGGCGACGATCACGTCGAGCAGCTCGGAATCGGCCCGGCGCCCCAGCTCCACCTCGACCTCCCGGAAGCGCAGGGCCAACCGGTCGCCGTGCAGGACCGACACCTCGTCGTCGACGATCTCCGCGGCCACCAACCCCAGGCCGTCGAGGAGGTTGACGCTTCGTCGCAGCGTGTGCAGCCGGGCTACGGGACCGAGCGACGACGTGCGCACCCAGGCGACCACCAGAGTGGACAGCTCCTCGGGTATGGCGCCGTCCTCCTCACCGAGACCGCCCCCGGCGGTCAGCTCCCGGCGCGACAGCATCTCCGACGTCCCCTCGCCGGTGGGGAGCTTGAGCGTCCACCCCTCACCCGAGCGACGGCGCAACGTCACACCGGCACGGGCCAGGCGCAGGTCGGGCGTGTCGTAGTAGGTGGCGTCGAGGTCCCGAGCCGGCCGCTCGGCGGCGTGCAGCCCGTCGCCGAGGTCGTCCAGCTCGGGCAGGCGAAAGCCCGGCCACACTCCAAGCTTGACCTCCCGCTCGACCTGGGACGTCCGGGCCTCGCTGCTGCTACCGCGGCCCACGTCTCAGCCCCTCCGCACGGCGCTGGAAGTGTCGCTGTCTCGCCGCTTGGCTCTGGTCCCGGCCAGGCGCCAGAGCTCGGCATGGGTATCGACGCCGTCGCCCTTGGCCACCTTGGTCCAGTCGCCGTCGGGGCCCAGCGACCAGGCCAGCTCGTCGTCGGCCAGGTTCACGTCGATCACCTCCTGGAGCCGGGCCTGCAGCTCGGGCGCCTCGACCGGCACCACCGCCTCCACCCGACGGTCGAGGTTGCGGGGCATGAGGTCGGCCGAGCCGATGTACCAGGCGGCCTGCTGGGGCGCCACGCCGTTGGCGAAGTAGAAGATGCGCGAGTGCTCCAGGAAGCGCCCGACGATGGAGCGCACCCGGATGTGCTCGGACAGCCCCGGCACCCCCGGCCGCAAGCAGCAGATGCCCCGCACCACGAGGTCGATCTCCACCCCGGCCTCGGACGCGGCGTAGAGGGCGTCGATCATGTCCACGTCGACCAGGCTGTTCATCTTCATGACGATGCGCCCGGTGCCCTCAGGCGCCTCCGCCTCGCCTTCGATGAGCTCGGCCAGCCGGGGCCGCAGGGGACCCGGCGCCACGAGCAGCTTGCGGAACTGCTCCTGGCGCCCGTAGCCGGTCAGGTAGTTGAAGAGCTGGGTGAGGTCGGCCCCGATGTCGGGGTCGCACGTGAGCACACCCAGGTCCTCGTAGAGGCGAGCCGTCTTCTCGTTGTAGTTGCCGGTGCCGATGTGGCAGTAGCGGCGGACGTCGTCGCCCTCCTGGCGCACCACCAGGCAGGTCTTGGTGTGGGTCTTGAGGCCGACCAGGCCGTAGACGACGTGCACCCCTGCCTTCTCCAGCGCCCGGGCCCACGCCACGTTGGCCTGCTCGTCGAAGCGGGCCTTGAGCTCCACCAGGGCGGCCACCTGCTTGCCCGCCTCGGCCGCTCGAATGAGGGACTTGACGATGGGGCTGTCGGCCGAGGTGCGGTAGAGGGTCTGCTTGATGGCCAGCACGTCGGGGTCGGCGGCCGCCTGGGCGACAAAGGCGGCGACCGAGGTGGTGAAGCTGTCGTAGGGATGGTGGACGAGGATGTCGCCGGCCCGGAGGACGGCGAAGAGGTCGACCTGCTCCTCCTCGGGGCGGGCCAGGCGGGTCTCGGTGACCGAGGAGAAGGAGTCGTCCTTGAGATCGGGCCGGGGCAGGGCCCACACCCCCCACAGGCCACCGAGGTCGAGCGGTCCCGAGCTGACGTAGACGTCGTCGGGGCTGAGGTCGAGCTCGTGGGTGAGCAGCTCGAGGATCTCGTCGTCGATCCCGTGCACCACGTCGAGGCGCACCGCCCGTCCGAAGCGCCGGCGGCGTAGCTCCACCTCGACGGCGGCCAGCAGGTCGTCGGCTTCGTCCTCCTCGAGGGTGAGATCTGCGTTGCGGGTGACCCGGAAGGGGTGATGCGACTCCACCACCATCCCCGGGAAGAGGGCGTCGAGGTGCTCGGCGATGACCTGTTCGAGCGGGACGTAGCGCTCGCCGTCGGGCATGACCACGAATCGGGGCAACAGGCTGGGCACCTTGACCCGGGCGAAGCGACGTTCGCCGCTATCCGGGTCTCGCACCATGACGGCCAGGTTGAGCGACAGGTTGGAGATGTAGGGGAAGGGGTGACCGGGGTCGACGGCTAGGGGGGTGAGCACCGGGAAGATCTGCTTCTCGAAGCGCTCGACCAGCTCTTTGCGATCGTCATCGTCGAGCTCGTC
>JALZNY010000247.1 GCA_030857525.1 Actinomycetota bacterium | reverse complement strand
CCGTCCGGTTGGCAAAGGTGCTGGTCAGAGGCCTAGGGCCGAACGAGGCGACGCCAGGCGATACCGAGCGGCAGGCGGCGCCCGCGGGATCCTCGCGGGATCGTCGCGGGATGGCCGCCACCGAGAGGCCGGCCACGCTGAGTGGTAACGCAGTGCTTCGCGGTTGAGCGGAGTCTGACCAGACTGAGGCCGCCACAGTGCGCTCCGGGGCCCGGGGCGGCCAGAGAGCGGTGGTTGATCTGGCACCACGGTGATGGATACCGACCGACCGACCTCTCCGGCTTTGCGGTAGCCGCCATCCGAGGTGGCGCTCTCGCCGGCCGAAGCGGCCGAGCTGCTCGGCCTGTCCAGGCCCTTCGTCGTCCGCCTTCTCGACCAGGGTGAGATCCCTTCCGAGCACCTCCCACGAAGTCGGCACCGTCGCATCCTCCTTTCCGATGTGTTGGCCTTCCAGGCTCGGCGCGAGCGTCGGCGGACTGGCCGACAGCGGATCGCGGCGCTCGTGGAGGAAGCCGACCTCCCCTATTGACGTCGGCAGATGGCTCGCGTCTTCGCTGACACAAACGTCCTGTTCCCGTTCTCGGTCATGGACGTCCTGTGTGCGGCGCTACCCGGGCCAGGGGCTCTGGCCTTTGGTCCATCCAGTCGTGGTGGCCCTGGACCTGGCCCTCGACCCTGGGCGGGGAGCGAGGCCCTCGACGCCTGGGACCCCGATGGGATCGCACGTGTCTGGTGAGCCCGTCGCATGCCTCGGTTGAGGTTCGTTCGTCGCCGCCGCCAGATGGGGTCAATAGCCTGGAGGCGCATGAACCCCAACCCCTCACGCCGCTTCCAGCCCGGGGAGCTGAACGAGTTGGTGCGGGATCTCCCCCCTCCCACCGAGGACGACCAGTCGCTCACCTGGGACGGCCGAGTTCTCGACACCAAGGAAGCGGTGCTCGAGTTCCTGGCCGAGATCGAGGAGACCCGCAAGGACGGTCGGAGCCTCGATCCGCATGACGATCAGTCCTGACTAGCCGTCGTCCCTAACGACCAGCATCCCGAAGCCTGATCAGCGGTAGGGGACACCGGCAGCGGCGACGGCGTCGGCAATGGCATCGACGCCAGCGAGCCGGGCGTCCCGGCGGGCCTTGTACGCCAACACGTCGGCCGCCCTCAGTCGCCGATGGGTGCCGACCAGGCGGGCAGGGAGCTTGGCGTCATCGACGAGTCGGACGACGTAGGTGCGAGAGATCCCGAGGATGTTGGCTGCCTCCTGGGTGGTCAGGTCCGCGTCGTCAGTGAGCAGGTGGACGGCGCCACCGGCGGCCAGATCGGCCAGGAGGAGGCGGACGGCGTCGCTCGCCTCCGGTGGTAGTTCAGCGTCGCCCCTGTCGGTCCGTACGGCCACCGGTCCGCCACCGGCAAGGCTCCTCACCAACGCCAGGAGGCGCTCGCGGTGGGGTTCGGGCACCTCGAAGGTCACGTCTTCGGACACGCGCCCACGTTACCGCAATCGACACAAACGTAACCACGACTACAGGTCGGGTTATGGCCGACAGTGCCGCGGGTGGGCCCGCCAGTGCCCGGGAAGCGCCAAGTGGTGGACCTGGCTGTCGAGGGGCTGACCAATCCCGAGATCGGCGACAAGCTGTTCATCTCCAGGCGGACGGCGTAGGGCCATCTGGCCCGCGTCTACCGCAAGCTCGACATCTCCTCCCGGCGCGAGCTGTGCCAGGCTCGCCCCTCCTGTTCGTCGAGCACCGTTGTCGAGACGATCGGCTCGAAGAGCTGGTGGTCGAACGCGGTGAGCAAGAAATCGCAGGCAACGAATCGGGACCAAGAGGTTGGCGTCGATGACGGCGACACCGATCGGCATCAGTCGTAGAGCTCTAGCTCTTCGGCCTCGCGAGTCATCTCTTCGAGAGCTTCACTCCGACGCTTCGCCGAGGCCTCCCGGTGGGCGAGAACGTTGCCGAGGGACAGCCGACGATGAGTACCGACCATGCGTGCCGGGAGCGTCCCGGACTCAACGAGTCGGACGACTGTCGGACGGGAGACACCGAGGACGGCAGCGGCCTGCTCGGTGGTCAGTTCTTCGGGCGACCGGAGTACGAGCGCGCGTTCACCGTCAGCGGCAGCTTCGAGGATCTCAGCCAACGCCTCGGTCACCGGGCCGGGAAGGCGAGGCCGAGCGCCTGGCGGCGCCTCAGGCACCGAAGTGCCCGATCGGTTCTTCATCGACGAGCGCCGCACGAGCGGCGGCATCCGCATCATCGACCGCCTGCACACACTCATCGACCACACCCCGTTCGCGAATGAGACCGAGAGCCGGTGGTCGCTGGTCGAAGCCGCCTGGGAGCTGAACCTCCCAAATCAGCTCCTCACCGTAAGGCCGACCTTCCGCCGCCAATGCACCGGTCTAGCGTGAGGCAATGAGCCACCGACGAGGCGCAACGATCGTCTTGAGCCTCGTCGTCCTGGTGTTCATCGCTGGCGTGGCCAGCGCTGTGGTGGTGGAGCCGAACGCTGGTCCGTTCGCACCGAGGGCTTCACCGACGTCCACCACTACGTCGCCGCCCCGATCGGTCGCCGCCGGCGGGCCCTCGAGCACCACCCCCTCCTCCTCCACCACGACGACCGAGGCTGTGCCGGCCGGCCCGGACGTGTCGGCCTACCGCGGCCTCGGGACATGGGTGGACGCCTTCGACTACGGGCCTGCCTACCACCGCCCGCGAGAAGGTCCGCTGCTCGTTCCCGACGACATCGACGCCATGGCCGACCGAGGCGTGCGCAGCCTGTTCCTGCAGGCAGCCCGTCTGGACGATCGATCGCCCGAGGGCATCGTCGACCGCACGCTGGTGGCCTCGTTCCTGAAGCGGGCCCACGAGAACGACATGCAGGTGGTGGGTTGGTACCTGCCGAAGTTCGCCGACGTGGAGGCCGACCTGGCCAACCTGCGGTTGCTCCGCGACTTCGACGTCGAAGGGCACCGCTTCGACAGCATCGCCGTCGACATCGAGTATCGCCGGGACGTGCCCGACCACGCCGAACGCAACGCCCGCCTACTCGATCTGTCGAGCCGCTTCCGTGACGAGGCGCCCGGACTCGCTCTCGGCGCCATCGTCTATCCCCCCGTGCTGTTCGAGGAGATCAGACCCGACTTCTGGCCCGGCTTCCCCTGGAAGGAACTGGCCCAGAGCTACGACGTGTGGATGCCGATGGTCTACTGGACCGAGATCGAGGCGGAGTCGTCGACCTACGGTGACAGCTACCGCTACACCGAGTCGGGCACCCGGACCCTGATCGCCAACCTCGGCGATCCCACTGCGTTGATCCACCCCATCGGTGGTGTCGCCGACACATCCACCGTCGAGGACTTCGAAGGTTTCGTCCGTGCCGCCGAC
>JALZNY010000029.1 GCA_030857525.1 Actinomycetota bacterium | reverse complement strand
AGCGAGGCGATGAGGCGCAGCCCGTCGAGCTCGGCCTTGGCCCGCAACGTGAGGCCGGCGGCGCCGGCGGCCCGGTCGAGCTCGACGCGGATCGAGGTCCCGGGTGGGGGCAGCAGGAGCTCGTGGCGGGCCAGCTCCTCGAGGCCGACGAGGTCGAGCTCGGCCAGCGGATGGCCATGGGGCGCGACCACGACGAGATCTTCCTCGAAGAGCGCCTCGACGACGACGTCGTGGTCGTCGACGGGGAGGTTGACCACGGCCAGGTCGAGGGCCCCGGCCAGGAGCTGGGGGAGCAGAGAGGTGGTGTTGCCTTCCAGGACGCCGATGCGCACCTTGGGGTGGCGGTCGGCCATGGCGGCCAGGAGGGGTGGGAGCAGCCACCGCCCGGTGGTCCCGATCACCCCCAGGCGGACCTGTCCCGCCACCTCGTCACGCATGGAGGTGACGTCGGCCACGAGGGCGTCGAGCTCGCTCTGGACGCGCCGGGCCCGGGCCACCACGGCGACGCCTTCGGAGGTGAGCTGCCCGGTCGATCGATCCACGAGGACCGCACCCAGCTCCCGTTCGAGGCGGGCGATGTGGGTGGACACGTTGGACTGCACGGTGTGGAGCCGGGTGGCGGCGGCCGAGAAGGTGCCCACCTCGTCGATGGCCACGAGGGCGGCGAGCTGACGGAGGTCCATCGCCAGAAAGGATGACACATATCACCAATAACTGGTGGGAAGATGGCGGGACGGCGCGTAGCCTGAACCTCAGCAGCACGAGAGAGCCAGCCCACCTCCCCCCCGGGCTGGCTTTCTTCGCGCCCGGGCTGCGGTCGGCGGGAGGAGTCCCGGGTCCCGGGCCCGGGTCCCGTAGGGCAGCGCCAACAGGCAGGATGGCCCCTATGCGCCGTGCCGCTCGCCTTCTCCTCGCCGTCGTGGTTGTCGGTGCCGGCCTGCTCGTCCTGGCCACCCCTGCCCAGGCCCACCCGCTGGGCAACTTCACCGTCAACCGCTACGCCCGGGTCGAGGTGTCGGCCGGGGTGCTGCGGGTCCTGTACGTGCTCGACCTGGCGGAGATTCCCGCCTTCCAGGAGCGCCAGGAGGTGGCAGCCGACCCCGAGGCCTACGCCGCGGAGCGGGCCCGGGCGATCGCCGGCGGGCTCGAGCTGGTGGTCGACGGCCGTCCCCTCGACCTGGCGCTTGTCGTCCAGCGCATCGAGCAGCCCCCGGGCCAGGGTGGGCTCACGACGCTGCGGCTGACGGCGCTCTACGAGGCCGTGCTTGCCCCCGGTTCGCCGGATCAGGTGCGCCAGGCGACGTTGGTCGACACCAACCAGCCGGATCGCATCGGTTGGCGGGAGATGGTCGTTCAGGCGGCCGGCGACGCCGAGATCGTGTCGTCGGACGTCCCCGCCGAGGACATCACCGACGAGCTCCGCGCCTACCCCGAGGACCGCCTCCGGTCGCCCCTCGACGTGCGTCGGGCCTCGTTCGCCTTCGTGCCCGGCACCGAGGCGGCCGAGTCGCCCGCGCTCGACGCTTCGGAGGGCTCGGGCCTCGCCACCGACGGCTTCGCCGCCCTGATCACCCGGACCGACCTCACCCCGCTGGCCGTGGTGAGCCTGCTCGCGCTGGCCATGGGGTTCGGCGCCGTGCACGCCGTGGGTCCCGGGCACGGCAAGACGATCATGGCCGCCTACCTGGTGGGCACCCGGGGTCGGCCCCGGGACGCGGTGTTGCTCGGCGTCATCGTCTCGGTCATGCATACCGCCAGCGTCCTGGTGCTCGGGTTCGTGCTGCTGCGGGTGGACCGCTCCTTCGCCACCGAGGCGGCCTACCCGCTGCTCACGGTGGTGTCGGGCGTGGCCGTCATCGGGGTGGGAGGGTGGCTGCTCGTGGGCCGCTGGCGCCGGGTCCGGGCCGGCGCGACCGAACACGACCACGGCGACCACGGCGACCACGACCACGACGGGGACGACGGGCACCACGACCACCACGACCACCACGATCACGGGGGACACGGGGGGCACGGGCACAGCCACGCCCTTCCCGTCGACGTGGCGCCGCTGTCGCGCCGGGGCCTGGTGGCGCTGGGGACCTCCGGCGGACTGTTTCCCTCCCCGTCGGCCGTCCTGGTCGTGGTGGGCGCCGTGGGCCTGGGCCGAGCCGGCCTCGGAATGGCCCTGCTGGGTGCCTTCTCGGTGGGCCTGGCGGTCACGCTCACCGTGGTCGGCCTCGGCCTCGTCTACGGGCGGGGGCTGGTCGAGCGGCGCGGCTACGCCGGCCGGCTGCATTTCCTTCCCGTGCTGGGGGCCATCGCCCTGGTCGTTCTGGGCCTGGTCGTGCTCGTGCGGGGGATCACCCAGCTCTCCTGAGGAGGCGAACAGGCCGGGGACCAAGAGCTACGAGCTGGATCCCACCCGTCCCGCGCCCGACTCCTCGATGCGGCGGACCCGGTCGATGGGCAGCACGTGCCAGAAGTGGTCGCTGGTCGCGTCCCAGTCCTCCACCAGGGCCTTGGCCCGAACCGAGCCGGTGAGCTCGTGGTGGCGCTCGACCAGCCAGCGCAGCTCCTCCATCGACTCGGCGTCGGGCCGCTCGGCCTCCACCAGGGCGGGGTTGAGGTGGGCCATGAGCAGGGTGTCGGGGTCCCAGACGAAGGCCTGGCCGCCGGTCATGCCCGCGCCCAGGTTGTAGCCCACGGGACCGAGGACGACGAGGGTCCCCCCCGTCATGTACTCGCCGCAGTGGTCGCCCGCCCCCTCGACCACAGCGGTGGCCCCCGAGTTGCGCACGCCGAAGCGCTCTCCGGCCGCCCCAGCCACGAAGAGGTCACCGCCGGTGGCGCCGTAGAGGCAGGTGTTGCCGGCCAGTACGGGCTCGCCGGCGTCGTCGCCGGGAGGGATGATGACGATGCGGCCACCGCCCATGGCCTTGCCCACGTAGTCGTTGGCCTCGCCCACCAGCTCCAGCTCGATCCCATGCGTGAGGAAGGCGCCGAAGCTCTGGCCGGCTGAGCCGACGAAGCGGACCGACGCCGTGCCCCGGGGCGGGCGCTCGCCGTACTCGAGGGCCACGGCGCCCCCGAGGGCAGCCCCGATGGCCCGGTCGGCGTTGACGATGGGGTACTGCAGATCCACCTCGGCCCCGTCCCAGATGGGGCGGAAGGCGTCGGCCCGCAGGCGGTCGCCGAGCGATGAGCGGGGCGACTGGATGGGGTCGCTGGCCACGAAGCGCCGGGGGGCGGCCTGTTCGGTCGGAGCGGTGATGAGCGGCGACAGGTCCATCGAGTCGGCCCGGGCGTCGTCGACCCTGCGCTGGCGCAGGCACTCCACCCGGCCGATGGCCTCGTCGAGGGTGCGCAGGCCCAGCGAGGCCAGCAGCGATCGCACTTCCTCAGCGACGTAGAGGAAGTAGGAGGCGACGCCCTCGGGCGTCCCCGTGAAGTTGGCCCGCAGGTTGGGTCGCTGCGTGGCGATGCCGGGCTTGCAGGTGTCGCGATGGCAGGCGCGGAGCATGATGCAGCCCTCGGCGATCATGGCTGCGGTCCCGAAGGAGAACTCGTCGGCCCCCATCAGCGCAGCCACCACCACGTGGCGCCCGGTCATGAACCCACCGTCGACCCGCAGGCGCACCCGGGCCCGCAGGTGGTTGTCGATGAGAGCGGCCTGGGTTTCGGCCAGCCCCAGCTCCCAGGGCATCCCCGCGTGCTTGATCGACGACAGCGGAGAGGCGCCCGTGCCGCCGTTGGCCCCGCTGATGTGCACGACGTCGGCCAGGGCCTTGACCACGCCGGCGGCGACCGTACCCACCCCGTGTTCGGCCACCAGCTTGACCGACACCTCGGCCCCGTTGACCTGCTTGAGGTCGAAGATGAGCTGGGCCAGGTCCTCGATGGAGTAGATGTCGTGGTGGGGGGGCGGGGAGATGAGGGCCACGCCGGGCTGGGTGTGGCGCAGCAGGGCGATCTCCTCGGACACCTTGTGACCCGGGAGCTGGCCGCCTTCGCCCGGCTTGGAGCCCTGGGCCACCTTGATCTGCAGCTCGTCGGCGTGGGCCACGTACTCGGGGGTGACCCCGAAGCGGCCGGAGGCGATCTGCTTGATGCGGCTGTTCTTGTCGCCGGTGGCCTGGCCCCGGGTCCGGAACCGGGAGGTGGCTTCGCCCCCCTCCCCACAGTTCGACCGGGCCCCCAGCAGGTTCATGGCCTCGGCCAGGGTCTCATGCGCCTCGCGCGACAGCGAGCCGTGCGACATGGCCCCGGTGGAGAAGCGGGTGACGATGGTCGTGGCCGGCTCCACCTCCTCGACCGGGACGGCGGACCCGGTGGGCACCAGCTCCAGCAGGTCACCGAGCTCGGTGGCGGGGCGTTCGTTGACCAGGCTCGCGTAGCGCTCGTAGAGGTCGTAGGACTCCCCCTTGATGGCCCGCTGCAGGAGGTGAGCGGCGGCCATCTCGTCGGTTGCCTTGACCACTGCCATGGCGGTGAGCGCGTCGACCACGTCCTTGCCCTTGCCGTGGTACTCGCCGCCCTTTCGCACCCGGTAGTAGCCGCCTGCCTCCAGTGCCACCTGGGTCTCGACCGCCGGTGGCCAGGCGGCGCCGTGGCGAACGAGGACGTCGTGGCCGAGCGCGTCCCAGCCGATGCCGCCCACGGTGGAGCGGGTGCCGGTGAAGCAGGTTTCGACGACCTCGGCGCCCAGGCCGATGATCTCGAAGATCTGGGCCCCCCGGTAGGAGTCGACGGTGGAGATGCCCATCTTGGAGAGGATCTTCAGCGTCCCCTCCTCGATGGCCGACTGGAAGCGGTCCTGGGCCTCGGGGCTGACGGCGTCGGCGCCCTCGTCGGCGTCGGCCTCGGCGGCCACGGTCTGCAGGGCCAGGCGGGGGCAGATGGCGTCGGCCCCGTAGCCCAACAGAGCGGCGATCTCATGGGTGTCGCGGGCGCTGTCGCTGACCACGACCAGGCTGGTCCTCGACCGCAGGCGGCGGGCGATCAGGCGGTGGTGCACCGCCCCGCAGGCCAGCAGCGAGGGGATGGGGGCCCGGGTGGCGGAGATGTCGGCGTGGTCGAGCACCAGGATGTCGGCGCCGCCGGCCACCAGGGCCTCGGCCTCGTCGCACAGCCGGGCCACGCCCGCACGCAAGGCGTCGGGGCCATCGGCCACGGCAAAGGTGGCGTCGAGGGGCACGGTGGCGAAGGGAAAGCGCTCGCGGTCGTAGAGGGCGAGCACGCCGGAGGGGAACAAGAAGAACGAGCGCAGGGTCACCAGCCGGGCCGCGGCCGCCGTCTCGCTGAGGATGGGCTGGCGGGGACCGATCAGCGTGCGCAGGCTCATGACCCTGCGCTCGCGGATGGAGTCGATGGGCGGGTTGGTCACCTGGGCGAAGCGCTGGCGCAGGTAGTGGTGCACGGGTCGGGGCCGGCCGGCCAGGTGGGGCAGGGGGGAGTCGTCGCCCATGGCGAAGGTGGGTTCGTGGGCGTCGTCGGCCATGTGCTTGAGCACCATGGCCAGCTCCTCCTTGGTGTAGCCATGCGTCACCTGGCGGCGCTGGAGCTCTTCGGGCTCGGGCGGCACCTGCACGGCGTCACCCTGCGACAGCTCGAGGAGGCCGTCGGCGGTCCAGCGAGAATAGGGGCGGGCGCAGGCGATGCGTTGCTTGCAGGCACTGTCGTGGGTGACCCCGTCGGTGGGGTCGACGAAGAGCATCTGGCCCGGACCGAGGCGGCCCCGCTTGACCTGGCCGTGGCCCCGGACGTCGACCGCTCCCGCCTCCGAGCAGCACACCACCAGCCCGTCCTCGCACACCGACCAGCGCAGCGGGCGCAGGCCGTTGCGGTCGAGAGCGGCACCCACGCCCACCCCGTCGGTGAAGATCAGCCCGGCCGGGCCGTCCCAGGGCTCCATGAGCGCTGCGTGGTAGCGGTAGAAGCCCCGCAGCTCGGGCTCGAGGTCGCGGGCGTTTTCCCAGGCCTCGGGGACGAGCATGGCCACGGCGTGGCGGACGTCACGCCCACCGCGCACGAGGAGCTCGGTGGCGGCGTCGAGCTTGCCCGAGTCGGAGTCGTGGGGGTCGAGGAGGGGGCGGAACAGCTCCTCGGGGCCGAGCCCGGCGTCGACCGTGCCCAGCTCGGAGCGGGCCAGCATGCGGTGCTCGTTGCCCTGGATGGCGTTGATCTCGCCGTTGTGGCACAGCATGCGGAACGGTTGGGCCCGCTCCCAGCTCGGCTCGGTGTTGGTGGAGAAGCGTTGGTGGAACACCGCGAAGTGGCCGGTGAAGCGCTCGTCGGCCAGGTCGGGGTAGAAGTCGGCCAGGGCGTCGGCCGCGGCCAGTCCCTTGTAGACGACGGTGCGGGGCGAGCACGAGACGACGTAGACGCCCTCGGTCGTGGACTCGATGCGACGACGCAGGCGATAGGCCCGGCGCTCGTCAGCCTGGTCGCCGGCGCCGTCGGCCCGGCTGCCGTTGCCGCCGGCGGCGTTGCCAGCCCGGAACACCACCTGGAGCATCTCCGGCTGGCTGGACCGGGCCTGGTCGCCCACGTGGCCGGCGTCGGTGGGCGGGACCCGCCAGTCGACCAGCTCGATGCCCTCGGCTTCGGCCGCCGCTTCGATGGCCGACCGTGGGTCGTCGCCCCGCACGAACAGGCTGGCCACCCCGTTGCCCTCGCCGAAGATGGCGGGGGGGATGGGCACGAGCAGGCCCGAACCGTCGGCCGACCGTGCGTCGGCGGCCAGCGCCCCCCGGTGCTTGACGCAGGCCAACCCGCCCAGGGCGGACGCCACGATCGATCGGGATGGTCGACCAGCAGCGTCGGCGACAAAACCGATCCCACAGGCATCCAGCTCAGGACGAGGCTCAGGGCGCATACCCGCTCAACGCTACCGCAGGCCCACCTAGCGGCCCCTAGCGTTTGGAGCTGAGCACGTCTTCGGCGTCGACGATCTCGTAGGCGTAGCCCTGCTCGGCCAGGAAGCGCTGGCGGTTGGCGGCGAAGTCCTGGTCGTTGGTGTCGCGCGAGACCACCGAGTAGAAGCGAGCCGGGCGACCTCCGGCCTTGGGCCGCAGGATCCGCCCCAGGCGCTGGGTCTCCTTCTGGCGGCTGCCGAAGGAGCCCGAGACCTGGCGGCCACCGAGGCATCGGGCAGGTCGATTCCCCATGGCCGGCCCCTCCTCCGCTCGCCTCTCCCGAGGGTAGCCAGGCGCCGCGAGGCGGGGGTGGATCAGTAGGCTCCGCCGCCATGAGCGCCGCGAGCGAGGAGCTCTCCGACGACCGGCCCCACCGAGTGGAGCGTCTGGCCGCCTTGCTGCAGGAACGTCGCCGGCGACTCGACCGCTACGCCGCCCTGACCGCGCCCACCGAGGCCGAGCGCCAGGCGTGGGACGCCGACCTCTACACCTACGACGACGCCCTGGTCTCGGTGGCCGACCTGCTCGACGTGGAGATCCCTCCCGAGGCCCGCGACGACCTGACCCCCGACCACCGCTTCGAGATCGAGATGGCGCTGTTGGCGGCCGGCCTCGACGTGGGGGGTGACGACGGCGAAGCGCCGGCTTCCTGACCCGGCCCGACATCGGTAGCGTGCCCCGCATGGGCGACGAGGACGCGGCGGTAGGCGACGACGGGCTGATCCTCGTGTCCCACCGGGGGCCGGTGCAGTTCAGCCGCGGCGACGATGGACAGCGCGCGGCCGAACGCGGGGGTGGCGGTCTGGTGACCGCCATGTCGAGCCTGGCCGGGCGCCTCGGCGGGGCGCGGTGGGTCTGTGCCGCCCTCACCGACGAGGACACGGCGGTGACCGCCGAGCACGATGGCGCCAGCTTCGACCTCAACGAGCACCTCGACGCCGACGACGCCGACGCCGATGGCGGGCTCCGGCTGCGGATGGTGGCGGTCGATCCTGACGCCCACGAGGGCTTCTACGGCATCATCGCCAACCCGCTGCTGTGGTTCGTCCAGCACGAGCTGTGGGACCGCCCCGACGCCCCCGACCTGACCCGGCGCGAGCACGACGCCTTCGAGCACGGCTACGCCGCTGTCAACCGGCACTTCGCCGAGGTGGTGGCCGAGGAGGTGGAGGAGGTCGAGGCCGGCGGCGGCCAGGCCACCGTCATGGTGCACGACTACCACTTCTACCTGCTGCCCGCCCTGGTCCGCGAGCGCTGCCCCGAGGCCTTCCTCCATCACTTCGTGCACATCCCCTGGCCTCAGCCCGACGCCTGGCGCATCCTCCCCCCGTCGATGCGCGAGTCGGTGTTCCGGGGCCTGCTGGGCAACGACGTGGTCGCGTTCCACACGGAGCGCTTCGCCCGCAACTTCCTGCTCGGCTGCCAGGAGCTGCTCGGCCTCGATATCGATCTCGATGACCGCTCCGTGGTCGTCGACGGCCGGTCGGTGGCCGCCCGGGCCTACCCGGTGTCGATCGACCCCGAGGAGTTCGGTGAGCGGGCCACCTCGGAGGAGGTCGGCGAGCACGAGCGGGCGCTGTGGGCCCAGCGGCGCGACCACCTGCTCCTGCGGGTCGACCGCACCGATCCCTCCAAGAACATCGTGCGCGGCTTCCGAGCCTTCGACCTGATGCTGCGCGACCACCCCGAGCTGACCGAGCGGGTCACGTTCCTGGCCCTGCTCCAGCCCAGCCGACAGGACGTCGAGGAGTACGCCGACTACACCGAGGCCATCCGCCGGGTGGTGGCCGACGTCAACCTCGATCACGGCACGGCTGACTGGCAACCCATCGACCTGCGCCTGGAGGAGAACCTCGATCAGGCCGTGGCCGCCTACCTGCTCTTCGACGTGCTGGTGGTCAACGCCATCGTCGACGGGATGAACCTGGTGGCCAAGGAGGCGATGGTCGTGAACCGGCGCGACGGAGTGCTGGCGCTGTCGGAGACCACCGGGGCCTACGAGGAGCTGGGCGGCTTCGCCGTCACCCTGTACCCCTTCGACGTGGCCCAGCAAGCCGACGCGCTGTATCGGGCGCTGACCATGGGCGCCGACGAGCGCCGGCATCGGAGCCGGGCGGCGGCCGGGTGGGTCCGCGAGCACGACGTGGCCGCCTGGCTGGGCGCCCAGCTCTCCGACATCGCTGAGCTTCGCGGCAAACCCTGACGTCTGGCGGAAACGTACAAGCGTTCGCTACAGTCGGGGGGTGGGCTGGCGCAACCCTCCGGTGCCTTGGGCCGAGCTGGAGCAGCGGCTCTCCGACAGTCGCCCTCCCGGGGCCGACGGGGGGGACAGCCCGGTCTGGTCCGCCCGGCGTGCGGCCTACCAGGCCCCGCCCGGTTTCCGGGGAGGTCCCGCCGGCCCCGGCTGTGGCGCCGACTCCGGCTCCGGTGCTGTCGCCTATGCGGAGCTGCACTGCCACTCCAACTTCAGCTTCCTCGATGGTGCCTCGCACCCCGAGGAGCTAGTGGAGGAAGCGGCTCGCCTGGGGCTGGTGGCCCTCGCCCTCACCGACCATGACGGTCTCTACGGTGTGGTCCGCTTCGCCGAGGTGGCCCGCCAGGTAGGCCTGCCGGTGGTCTTTGGGGCCGAGCTCACCCTGGGCCGGCCGGCGGGGGGGCGCAGCGGCATGCCCGATCCCGCCGGCCACCACCTGGTCGTGCTGGCCCGCGACCCCGAGGGCTACGCCCGGCTGAGCCGGGCCATCAGCGAGGCCCAGATGGCGGGGGGCGAGAAGGGCCGTCCTCGCACCGACCTGGCCACGCTGGCGACAGCCGCAACCGGTTGCGGCGCCGGTGG
>JALZNY010000246.1 GCA_030857525.1 Actinomycetota bacterium | reverse complement strand
GGAGATCATTCGCCAGATCATCGAGGCCATGCCCCCCGGCGACTACCGGGTCCAGGACAAGAAGGTCACGCCGCCTCCTCGGGCCCGCATAGACGAGTCGATGGAGGCCCTCATCCACCACTTCAAGATCTTCACCGAGGGCTTCCGGGTGCCCGAGGGCGAGGTCTACGTCGCCATCGAGTCACCCCGAGGCGAGCTGGGCTGCTACCTCGTGTCCGACGGCAGCGCCAAGCCCTACCGCATGCACATCCGGGGCCCATCCTTCGTCAACCTCCAGACCCTGCCCCACATGATGCGGGGCGGCCTGCTGGCTGACGCGGTAGCCATCATCTCCAGCGTCGACCCCATCATGGGCGAGGTGGACCGGTGAGCCGTCTGAACGCGGAGAACGTGGCCTTGGCGGGCGAGATAATCGCTCGCTACCCGCGCAGCCGGTCGGCCCTCATCCCCTTGTTGCATGTGGCCCAGGAGCAGGACGGGTGGGTGAGCAACGAGGCCATGGAGCACATCGCCGAGCTGCTCGGGCTCACCCCCTCCGAGGTGTTGGGTACGACCAGCTTCTACGGCATGTTCAAGCGTGAGCCGGTGGGGCGCTACGTGGTGAGCGTTTGCACCAACATCTCCTGCCTCCTGGTCGGAGGCGAAGAGCTGCTCGAGCACTGCGAGGGCGCCCTCGGCGTCAACGCCGGAGCCACCACGTCCGACGGGATGTTCACCCTCGAAGACGTCGAGTGCATCGCCGCATGCACCGATGCCCCCTGCCTCCAGGTCAACTACCGCTACTTCCTCAACATCACCCACGACCAGGCCGACGATCTCCTCGACGACCTGCGGGCCGGACGCCGCGACGACGAGATCCCCCCGCATGGCATCCTCACCCGGGTGCGCCAGCGGGTACCCGCAGAGCGTTGGTCGGGCCACGGGGCCGATGGGCTGGCTGTTCCGCCCGGGCAGGTGCGCTGATGGCGGTCAGCGACGCCGCCCCCATCATCTCCACCCGCTTCGACCAGGCCGACGCTCACACCCTCGACGGCTACCTGCGCACCGGGGGCTACGCCGCTCTGCGCAAGGCCCTGTCCATGACCCCCGACGCCGTGCTCGACGAGGTCAAGGCGGCCAACCTCCAGGGGCGGGGTGGCGCCGGCTTCCCCGCCGGGGCCAAGTGGGGCTTCCTGCCCAAGGACGTCTTCCCCCGCTACTTCGTGGTCAACGGCGACGAGAGCGAGCCGGGCACCTGCAAGGACCGGCCCCTCATGGAGCGCGACCCCCACCAGCTCATCGAGGGGCTGCTCATCTCCTGCTACGCGGTGCGGGCGGCCCAGGCCTTCGTCTATGTGCGGGGCGAGATGGCCCTGGCCCAGGAGCGCCTGGCCATCGCCCTCAACGGCGCCTACGCGGCCGGCTACATAGGCCGCGACATCCTGGGCTCGGGCTGGTCGCTCGACGTGGTGCTGCACTGGGGAGCGGGGGCCTACATCGTGGGGGAGGAGACCGCCCTCATCGAGAGCCTGGAGGGCCAGCGGGGGATGCCCCGGCTCAAGCCCCCCTACTTCCCTGCGGCCAAGGGCCTCTACCTGCAGCCCACGGTGGTCAACAACGTGGAAACCCTGGCGAACATCCCCTGGATCATCAGCCACGGGGGGGCGGCCTTCGCTGCGCTGGGCACCGAGAAGGCCGCCGGGATGCGTCTGTTCGCCCTGTCGGGCCACGTGCGGCGACCCGGCGTCTATGAGGTGGAGATGGGCACCACCACCTTCCGTGACCTGGTGGAGGCGCCCGTCTACGGCGGTGGTGTCCGGGGCGGGCACACGCTCAAGGCCTTCATCCCCGGCGGCGCCTCGGCCCCGTGGTTCTACCCCGAGCAGCTCGACCTGGCGCTCGACGCCAGCGTGGTGGGGCCGGCCGGCTCAATGCTCGGCTCCGGCGCCGTGGTCATCATGGACGACACCACCTGCGCAGTGCGGGCGGCCTGGCGGCTCGTGCGCTTCTTCGCCCACGAGTCGTGCGGCAAGTGCACACCGTGCCGGGAGGGCGCGGCCTGGCTGGACAAGATCCTGCGTCGCATCGAGGACGGCGCCGGGCGCGAGGACGACCTCGACCTCCTGCTCGACGTGGGCGACAACATCAGCCCCGGACCCTTCCCCCATCCCCCGCTCGAAGGTGAGCCGGCCGTGCCCTTCCCGTTCAAGCAGACCACCATCTGCCCCCTCGGCCCCTCCACCGTCTCCCCGGTCTACTCCTCGATCTGGCGCTTCCGCGACGAGTACCTCGTCCACATCAAGGAAGGGGCCTGCCCGTATGGCTGACACCGATCAGGCCGAGCAGGCCGAGAAGGAGAAGACCACGGTCACCGTCACCCTCGACGGGCGGGCCATCGAGGCCGAGCCGGGCGAACTGGTGATCGCCGCCGCCGAGCGGCACGGCACCTACATCCCCCGCTTTTGCTACCACCCCCGCATGCGCCCGGTGGGCATGTGCCGCATGTGCATCGTCGAGATCGACAGCGGTCGGGGCCCGGCCCTGCAGCCGGCGTGCATGGCCCCGGTGGCCGAGGGGATGAAGGTCGATACCGAATCGGCGGTGACCAAGAAGGCCCAGGACGGGGTGCTCGAGTTCCTGCTCATCAACCATCCCCTCGACTGCCCGGTGTGCGACAAGGGCGGGGAGTGCCCCCTCCAGGACCAGACGCTGGCCTTCGGCCCCGGCGAGAGCCGCTTCGTGGAGGAGAAGCGCCACTTCGAGAAGCCCATCCCCATCAGCGACCTGGTGTACCTCGACCGCGAGCGCTGCATCCTGTGCGACCGCTGCACCCGCTTCGCCGCCGAGGTGGCCGGCGACCCCCTCATCTCCTTCATCGACCGGGGCAACCACACCCAGGTCAACACCTTCCCCGACGACCCCTTCGCCTCCTACTTCAGCGGCAACACCGTGCAGATCTGTCCTGTGGGCGCCTTGCTGGCCCGCCCCTACCGCTTCCGGGCCCGACCATGGGACCTCGACCAGGTGGAGTCCACCTGCACGGCGTGCTCGGTGGGTTGTCGCATCGCCCTGCAGTCGTCGTCCAACCGCCTGGTGCGCAAGCTCGGGGTCGACGTCGACGCCGTCAACTGGGGTTGGCTGTGCGACAAGGGCCGCTTCGACTTCGAGGCGATCGGTAGCGACGAGCGCCTGGGGGCGCCGCTGGTGCGTGCGGCTGGGGCCGAGGAGCTGACCGAGGCGTCGTGGGCCCAGGCCCTGGAGGCGGCGGCCGACGGCATCATTCGGGCCAAGACGCGCCGGGGCTCGGAGTCGATTGCCGTGCTCGGCGGCGCCCGGGGGACCAACGAGGACGCCTACGCCTGGTCCAAGTTGGCCCGCACCCTGCTGGGCACCGACTCGGTCGACGCCCAGCTCGGCGACGGC
>JALZNY010000028.1 GCA_030857525.1 Actinomycetota bacterium | reverse complement strand
GACCGCCTCCTCCGGCGTCATGGGCTTCATGGTGAAGCGCTTGGACTTCACGATGCGGAAGCCCTCGGCCTCGGCGTCGTCCTCGTCGGGGAATCCGACGGGAACCCCGAGAGGGGGCAGGCCGTCCAGCGACGGGGCCAGGTCGACGGGGAGCGGCTCGGCACTACGGGGCTGGGAACGCCGGGGGTGGCTGCGTCCGACCAGCTTTGTCTTGAGCTTGTGGAGCTGGTGCTCCAGCTTGTTCACTGCGGCGTCGACAGCGGCGAAGGGGTCGGCGGCGGCCACCTTGGCCCGCACGTGGTGGCCGTGGCCGTCCATGGTGACCTCACACACGTCCTTGTCGGAGATGCGGGGGTTGCGTTCCTCGAAGAAGTGGACCTCGGCTCGGTCCATCCCGTCGAGGAAGCGGTCGAGACGGCCGATCTTCTCGGTGGTCACGTCCCGCAACGCCTCGGTCAACTCGATGTTGCGGCTGCTGACGCTGACGTCCACGAGCAACTCCCTTCGTCGGTGGGTTGGGAAAACGCGGTTGCGTACGGCTGACCTGGTCTTTGACCCCACACTCGCCTGCGGAGGAGGTGGCACGCGCCAGCGCCGGCGGCCACCACGGGCCCAACGGCACCACAGCGGCGCATGCTTGGCTCCTTCTCGCACCCGGGCCGAGGATCGGCCCGTCGTGCGGCAGGGCTTACGTCTAAGCCGCACCATGCTCGGCGACCACAGGTCGCCTTACGTGGGTCGTTTCGCCTGCGACTGGCATCGACTTGCAACCACAGACCCGTACGCAACGACGTCACTCTACGCCAGCGCCGGGCTGGGGTGTCCGAGCCGCAGCCAGGACCACCACCGAGGAGGCCCCAGCCGAGCGCAGCGCCACCGCCGAGGCCCGTACGGTCGAGCCGCTCGTCACCACGTCGTCGACCAACAGCACCGCCGCCCCGGCCAGCCAGCGCCGGGCCACCAGACGTGGGCCCTGGCCCCGCTCGGCCAACGGTCGCCCGGTCTGAGGCGGGCCGGGCCGGCGGCTCAGCAGGCGGGCACAGGGCCGGCGCAGGTGGCCGGCCACCGCCCGAGCCAGCAGCTCGGCATGGTCGAAGCCCCGCTGGCGACGGCGCGACGCGGTCGTGGGCGCCCAGGTGACCACGTCGATCGCCATTGGGGTGCCGGGCTCGACCACCAGCGAAGCCATAGCCGCAGCCAGCCCGGGCAGCACCGCCCGGTGGTTGCGGTACTTGAGCCGGGCCACCAGCTCTCGACCCGCCCCCTCGTAGGCCAGCAGCGCCAGGCAGGCGTCTACCCCTGGCGGTGGGGGCAGCGCCGGCGCTGGATGCAGGAGAGCCGCGCACGACGCACAGGGCGCCCGCCCCGCCGCTCCGCAAACCGGGCACGTGACCGTCAGCAACACCCGCCACACACTAGGAGCGGGGTGGGACAGTGACCGGGGCTACCCGCTGATGCCTCCCGCCGCCCGGAGATGACTCTCCAACTCGGCCTGGTGACGAGCTGCCCGCTCGATCCGCTCGTCGGTGTCGAGCAGCCCCTGCAGGACCTGTTCGCCGTCCCGCCCGTCACGGTGCTGGTCGGCGAGCACGAGCCGGCAGGTGCGGGCGAAGGCACCACCGCTCACTGCCGAGGCCCGCGTGAGCTGGGAGGAGTAGCTGGCCACGACCCGGGGGGCCAGCACCCGGAAGGCGCCCACCAGGCGCGCCACGGTGGCGTCGGGTCCGCTGGGCCCGGCCACCTCGTCGACGACGATGCGCAGCGCCTCGCTCACCGGCGCGTCGCCTGACGCCTCGTACCCGCTCCGTCGCGGGAGGTGTCGCTCCCACAACGAGGCGTGCCAGGCGTGGTGGTGGGCCTGAGTGGCCAGGAGCGGGACCACGTCGACCTCGGGGGTCGACGTCGCCCAGGCGCCCAGCACCTCGAAGCGCCGTCGCTCCAGCCAGAGGTAGCGGGCGACCAACCGGTCGAGCTCGGCGATCGACATGATGTCGGGCGGCGGCGGCGGCGGCACGACGTCAGCCTGGGTAGCGGTTGGTGATGGGGACCCGGCGGTCCTTGCCGAACGCCTTGGCACTGACCCGTACGCCCGGCGGCGTCTGACGGCGCTTGTACTCGGCCCGGTCGACCAGGGCGATCACCCGTCGGACCAACTCGGCGTCGAAGCCCTCCGCCTCGAGCTCGGCGGCGGTGCGGTCCTGTTCGACGTAGCCGGCCAGCACCGGGTCGAGTACCTCGTAGCTGGGCAGCGACTGGTCGTCGCGCTGGCCGGGGCGTAGCTCGGCCGACGGCGGCTTGGCCAGCACCTCCTCGCTGATCAGCTCTTTGCCCGCCTGGCGGTTGCGATGCCGGCACAGCTCGTAGACCAGGCCCTTGGGGACGTCCTTGATGACGGCGAAGCCACCTGCGGTGTCCCCGTAGAGGGTGGAGAAGCCAACGGCCGACTCGCTCTTGTTCCCGGTGGTGAGCACCAGCCAGCCGAGCTCGTTGCTCAAGGCCATCAGGACCAGCCCTCGCACCCGGCTCTGAAGGTTCTCTTCGGTCACGTTGGGGGGCCGTTCGCCCAACGTCGGCGCCAGCATCTCGAGTAGGGCGGCATGCGCCGGCTCGATGGCGATGGTGCGCAGATCGATGCCCAGACGCTGGGCCAGATCGGCAGCGTCGTCATGCGAGGCCTCGCTCGAGAAGCGCGAGGGCATGGCCACGCCGTGGACCCGCTCAGGACCGAGGGCGTCGGCGGCCACCACCGCCACCAGGGACGAGTCGATGCCCCCCGACAGGCCCAGCACCACGTGGCTGAAGCCGTTCTTGACCACGTAGTCGCGCGTGCCCAGCACGAGCGCCCGGTACATCTCCTCGAGCGGGTCGAGCAGGGCGGCGACCGGGTCGGCCGTGGGTGGCGCCCGACGGACCTCGTCGACGGGACCCTCGCTCACCGGCACGATCACCAGAGGCTCCACCGGTGGGCGCCCGCGAGGGTCGAGCAGTCGGGCCCGGAACGGCGCCGGCAGCTCGAGGTCGACGACCAGGACCTCCTCGACGAACTGTGCAGCCCGGGCCACCACGGTGCCAGTGCCGTCGAAGACGGTCGAGGCCCCGTCGAAGACGAGCTCGTCCTGGCCCCCCACCTGGTTCACCGACACCAGGGCGCATCCGGCGTCGACGGCCCTGGTCGCGAGCATGCGCTCGCGCTCCTCCTGACGAAGCGCGTGGTAGGGGGAGGCGTTCAGGTTGCACACCACCTCGGCGCCACCGGCGGCGGCCCTGGCGACCGGTCCGGTGGGGTTCCAGGCGTCCTCACAGATCGACAGCCCGACGGGAACCCCGGCCACGGCGAACAGGTCGGGATCACCGGAACCGGGGCGGAAGTAGCGCTGCTCGTCGAACACCGAGTAGTTGGGCAGGTGGCGCTTGCGGTAGATGCCCTGCACCCTCCCGTGGGCGCACACGGCGGCGGCGTTGTGGAGGTCGTGGCTGCGCTCGACGAAGCCGACCACCGCGACACAACCGCGACTGCGCAGCGCCACGGCTTCGAGGGCATGCAGGTTGTCGGCCACGAAGCCGGGCTTGAGCAGGAGGTCCTCGGGGGGGTAGCCGGTGACGGCCAGCTCGGGAAACACGGCGATGTCACAACCGGCCTTCTCGGCTTCGTCGAGGGCGGCCAGGATGCGCTCCACGTTTCCATCGAGGTCCCCTACCACCGTGTTGATCTGGCAGCCGGCGACCCGCAGGACCTGCATCCCGGCGAGCCTAATGGGGCGCTCAGGGCCACACTGGGGAGGTGCCCGGGACCGGCCTCGCCCTCGACCACCTCCGAGATCTCGACGAAGCCGTCGAGCGCTCGGCGGCCCCAGCCGCGGTGCGCCTCGGCCTCCAACGGCTGGAGGCGGCCCACCCGGGCCTGGCCGGCGCCCTCGACGACGATGCCTCCCGCAGGACCGTCATCCTGGCCGTCCTCGGTGCCAGTCGCTCGCTGACCCTGCTCCTCGAGACCGACGCCGGCGCCCTCGACATCCTGGATGCGCTCGACACCCGGCCACCGCCACCCGAGGACGAGGACCTCGACGAGGACATGCTGCGCCGCTGGAAGGCACACGAGTACCTACGCATCGCCGCACGCGACCTCCTGGGCCTCGACGACCTGCCCGTCACCGCCGCCGCCCTGTCCGCCCTGGCCACCGACGTCCTGGACGCCAGCTGCCACCTGGCCGGCGCCACCGACGTGGTCGTGGTGGGCATGGGCAAGCTCGGCGGCGCCGAGCTCAACTACGCCAGCGACGTCGACGTGATGTTCGTGGGGGCCGCCGACGCAGGAGGACAGGCGGCGACCCGGACCACCAGCGCCGTGCGAGAGGCCATGCGCATCACCCGGCGCTGCTTCCGGGTCGACGCCAACCTCCGACCCGAGGGCCGCGACGGCCCCCTGGTGCGCTCGCTGGACTCGTACCGGGCCTACTGGAAACGCTGGGCCAGCCCGTGGGAGTTCCAGGCCCTGCTCAAGGCTCGCCCCGTGGCCGGTCCACCGGAGCTCGCCGCTGGCTTCAGCACCGCCGCCGCCGAGGCCCTGTGGAGCCGGCCCCTTCCTCCTGACGACCTGCGCGTCCTGCGAGCCATGAAGGCCCGCACCGAAGCTGAGGTGGCTCGCAAGGGCCTCGAGGGCCGGGAGCTCAAGCGGGGTGCGGGCGGCATCCGCGACATCGAGTTCGCCGTGCAGCTCCTCCAGCTCGTCCACGGCCGCCACGACCCCGCCCTGCGCTCGCCCACCACGCTCGACGCCCTGGCCGAGCTGGCCTCGGCGGGCTACCTCGACGCTGACGACGCCGTGACCTTAGGAGTTGCCTACCGCTTCCTGCGGTTGGTGGAGCACCGGGTACAGCTCGTCGACGAGCGCCAGCTCCACGAGGTGCCGGCCGACGACGGCGAACGGGAGCGCCTGGCCCGGGTCGTGGGCTTCCGGGGCTCGCCCGAAGGCAGTGCGCTGGGCGCCTTCGACGCCGCCCTGGCCCGGTGCCGGGTCACCGTTCGTTCGCTGCACGAGCGCCTGTACTTCCGTCCTCTGCTCGAAGCCTTCTCCGGCGCCGCCGAGGGCCCGCTCAGCCCCGAGGCCACCGAGGCACGACTGTCGGCCTTCGGCTTCACCGATGCCGAACGCACCCGCCAAGCCGTGCGCGAGCTCACTCGCGGCCTCACCCGCTCCTCGCGGCTCATGGAAGCGCTCCTGCCCCTGCTGCTCGGGTGGCTCGCCGAGAGCCCCGATCCCGATCGCGGCCTCCTCGGCCTGCGCACGCTGGCCTCCAACGCCGGCTTGAGCTCGGAGCTGGTGCGCGCCTTCCGAGAGTCGGCCGAGACGGCCCGGCGCCTGTGCCTGGTGCTGGGCACGAGCACGCTCCTGGGTGACCTGTTGCGCCGCAACCCCGACCTCATCGCCACCCTCGGCGACGACCGGGCCCTGGCGGACCGCAGCCTGGGCGAGCTACGAGAGCGGGCGGCGTGGTCCCTGCGCTGGCGCCCGGTCGACGCCCGCAACGCCGGGCTGAAGCGGTTCAAGGAGCGTGAGCTGGTCCGCATCGCCGTGCGGGACCTCGTCGGCCTGGCTGACGTGGACGCGACGGCAGTCGAGCTGACGCATCTGGCCGAGGCCACGATCGATGCCGCCTTGGCCGCCCTCGCCCCCGGCGTACCTTTCGCCGTCGTGGCCCTGGGTCGCTTCGGCGGGGCCGAGCTCTCCTACGCCAGCGATCTCGACGTGGTCTTCGTCTACGAAGGTGGCGACCCCGCCGACGTCGTCGAAGCCGAGAGGGTGGCCACCGGGCTGCTTCGGATGCTCAAGGGCGCCACGCCGGCCGGTCGGATCTACCATCTGGACCCCGACCTGCGGCCCGAAGGGCGCCAGGGTCCGCTGGCCCGCAGCCTCGACGGCTACCGCACCTACTTCGAGCGCTGGGCCGCGTTGTGGGAGCGCCAGGCCATGTCGAGGGCCCGCCCGGTCGCCGGCGACGAGGAGGTGGGCCGGCGGTTCCTGGAGCTCATGGCCCCCAAGGTGTGGAACGAACCGCTGGGCGACGAAGGCGTGCGGGAGATCCGACGGATGAAGGCTCGCATCGAGCGCGAGCGGATGCCGGCGAACGAGGACCCGCAGTTCCACCTCAAGTTGGGCCGGGGCTCGCTCTCCGACATCGAGTTCTGCGTCCAGCTCCTGCAGCTCCAGCACGACGTGGTGGCGCCGGGCACGATGGCGGCGATCGCCAAGCTGGCCGAGGCCGGAGTGCTGGAGCGCGGTGACGCCGCCGTGCTCAGCGACGCCTACCGCTTCTGCGAGCGGACCCGCAACCGGCTCTACCTCTTGCGGGGTGACCGGGCCGACGCCCTCCCCCAGGCCAGCGATGAGCTGGCCCGTCTGGCCCGCTCCCTCGACACCGCCCCCGTCGAGCTACGTGAGCACTACCGGCGCGTCACCCGCCGGGCCCGGACGGTGGTCGAGCGGCTGTTCTACGGGCGTACGTCCTGAGGACCTTGAGCTCCACCGCCGGCTCCGATCTCCTCGAGGGCCGGACGTGGCGCCTGGGCCGGCGACGACCACCAGCCGGCGGCCGTCCCCGCGTAGAGCGCCGCCCCTCGGGCTGCGGCCTCCCCGGCACCGGAGCGCCACACGCCCAAGCCCACGCCTGCGCCTGCGTGGGCGCCTACGTCGGCCTTGGCCTCGAGCCAGGGGCGGCTGTGGCTCCCACCGCCGAAGACGACAAGCCTCGAAGGGGGACCTACCAGCGCCGTGGCCCGACCTACCGCCTCCCAGGTCCGCTCGGACAGTGCCCGCAACAGAGCGTCCCAGACCCGGCCCGGGGGTCCTGGCGGCAGCGCCGGGCGTCGCCCCTGGGCCACGCTCTCCAGCAGGTCGCGGAGGTCGACCGTTCCGGCTCCCGCCGCCTCGGGGCCCGCCGCCTCAGCGCCCGCTACCTCGTCGTCCAGCTCCGAGGGTGAGAGTCCGAGCGCATCGCTGACCGCCTCGATGGCCCGACCGGCCCGGGCGGCCCCGGCCAGGGCCGCCCACCCGTCACCACTCGGTTGCAGGGTCACCGCCACCCGTAGGGCCAGGGCCCGATCGAGGTCGGGCAGCGCGGTGGTGGCAACCACGACGCTCTCGGCGGTGCCCACCGAGTTGCCGTGATCACCGGGCCCGGCGCCGGACCCGGCCAGGGCGGCAAGATGGTCGTGGCCGGCCAGGGTGACCGGGATCCCCGCCGGAAGGCCGCTCGACGACGAGCTGGAGGCCGACGTGAGGCCGAGGACGGTCCCCGCAGCCGCCACGGTGGGGAACACCCCAACGGCGATGCCGAGCGTCGCCGGCACCTCCGGCCACCATTGGCGCGCCGTGATGTCGTAGCACCCGGTTCGCGCCGCCAGGGAGTAGTCGGTGACCTGGGCACCGGTCAGGGTGAACAGGCAGAGCTCGGGTACCCCGAGCCACCGGCACACCCCGACGACACCGTGGGACGCCAGCCACCCCAGCTTGGCCACCGACGACACCGTGCGCAGGCGCTGGCCGATGCGCCGAGGGACCTCGTCGCCGAAGCGGCGCTCGAGCGTGGCCACCGCCTCGGCGCCCCGGGGGTCGTGCCAGGCGATCACCGGGGCCAGCGCCCGGTCCTGGCCGTCGAGCGGGGCTCCACACTCGGCCATCCCGGTGATGGCCACGGCCGCCACCTGGCGCCGGGCGTCGCCCAGCCCTTCAAGGACCAGGTGCAGGGCATCCCGCAGCGCCTCGACCTCCATCTCGACACGCTCAACCCGGGGTTGAAACGGTGTCGCCACCACCGAGACGCCGACCTCGGTCCCCTCGGAGTCGACCAGCAGGGCCTTGAGGCAGGTCGTGCCTACGTCGAACCCGAGCAGGAGCCCCTGATCACTCACTCACCCAGTCCAGCAGGTCGTGGATGCGTCGCGAGCGGTCACGGGTCATATCCTCCAAAGCATGAAAGACGATCCGTACCTCTCGGCCGACGTCAAGCTACGCCCCAACGTGGCTCGCCCCACCGGTGAAGCCACAGTGGAGAACCCCGAGGGGGTGGGGGCCGAAGGGACAGCCATCCTGGAGGGGGGAGCCACGAGCGAACCCACCGGTTCACGGGCGACTGCTCCCTCCGACGTCGCCGTGCCCACCTCGGGGAGCGACCTGGCCCGGGCCAAGGCCTACTTCACCAAGGCCGGCTTCGAGGTGCACGCCCCGCTTGGCATGGCGTTCTCCATCGGCAACCGCAAGTCGCGCTTCGAGACCTTCTTCGGCCAGGAGCTGCTCCTCGAGAGCGACGTCCTCGGCAGCCCGGCGACCGTCGACGGCGGGGGTCTCGACCTCGCCGTCGAACCCCTCCCCGACGAGATACGGGAGATGGTGGAGTGGATCCGCCTACCCGAGCCGCCCGACCTCACCTTCGGCGTAGGCGACTGACCTGGACAACTGGTTGACCTCGACCTAGACGGCCGGGCTCGTCCTCGCCAAACTCAGATGGTGAGCGCCACCGAAGCGACGACCGAGGAGCTCGTTCGCCGTCTGGAGGAGTTGCGAGCATCTCGCCAGCGCCTGGTCTCGGCCCAGGACGAGGAACGCCGACGTCTCGAGCGCGACCTGCACGACGGGGCCCAGCAGCATCTGGTAGCGCTACGGGTCCACCTCGGACTCGCCGGTGCCGCCATCGACGCCGGACCCGAGGAGCTGCGGGCTGCGCTGGACGAGCTGCAGCATCTGGCGACCGAGGCGCTGCAGAACCTGCGGGACCTGGCGCACGGAATCTACCCGCCGCTGCTCGCCGACGAAGGCCTCGTGGTGGCGCTGCGGGTCCACACCCGTTCCGCTCCCCTCCCGGTGGAGGTGTGGGGCGACGCGCTGCCGCGCTACGCCAGGGAGGCAGAGATGGCGGTCTACTTCTGCTGCCTTGAGGCGGTGCAGAACGCCTCCAAGTACAGCGCCGCCTCCGGGATCGACATCCGCCTCACCGATGGCGACGGGGCGCTGCGCTTCAGCATCGAAGACGACGGGAGGGGATTCGACCCGGCCGCCCTGACGATGGGCGCCGGGCTCCAGAACATGACCGATCGGGTCCACGCCCTCGGCGGTGAGCTCAGCATCACCTCGAGCCCAGGCGCGGGAACCAGGATCGCCGGCGAGATCCCGACCGTCACCATGCCGGGCCCGCCCAGCCTCACCGCCGCTGTCCCCGGGACCTCGCTGACCAAGCCGGCGGAGGTCAAGCCGGTCTCCGCGTAGATGTCGCGAATCCGTTTGGCCTACCGACCACCTGGGCACGCCAGACCTGGCGCGGGGTCCGGCAGGTCGTTGGGATGGAGCCCGATTCCGCCTGCATCTCGCCCGGCCTGGTGCCGTCTCCTGGGCAAGGACCGGCAACCAGGGCGGTCACCGCCGACCACGCCATCGCCGTCATCGAGCCTTCCAGCAGCCGGGATGGTCCGTCCTCTGACGGACCAGAAGGACCAAGGCGCTGTTCGGGTCGCGACCGCCCGACCGAAGATCAGGGCGTGACCGTTGAGACTGGCAGCGTCGGGCTGTTGGCGAGCTTCAGATCCGTCGTCACGAGGTCCGCTCCCAGGTGTTTCGCCACCACCACGTAGAGGGCATCGGTGACCGTCATGTTGTGGCGGAGCAGCCAGGCGTCTGTCAGCGGCCATGAGAACCTGAACGGAGACGGCCAAAGAGCTGAACGCTGGCGGCCACGAGAACTGCGCGATGGCGGCCACCAGATCTGCCTGATCGATTGACCGTTGCCCCGGTGGATTGCC
>JALZNY010000245.1 GCA_030857525.1 Actinomycetota bacterium | reverse complement strand
GGCCGACGTCGACCAGGTGGTCATGGACGAGTTCCACTTCTACGCCGATCCTGAGCGGGGCTGGGCCTGGCAGGTCCCCCTGCTGAGCTTGCCCCAGGCCCAGTTCCTGCTCATGTCGGCCACGCTGGGCGACGTCCGGCGCTTCGAGGCCGATCTGCGCGCCCGCACGGGTCGGCCCACCACCGTCGTGCGCAGCACCGAGCGCCCCGTCCCCCTCGACTTCGAGTACCGGCGCACCCCGCTGCACGAGTCGATCGACGAGTTGCTGGCCACCGGGCGAGCCCCGGTCTACGTGGTTCACTTCACCCAGGCCGCCGCCGTGGAGCGGGCCCAGTCGCTGATGAGCGTCAACGTCTGCACCCGGGAGGAGAAGGACGCCCTGGCCGGCGCCATCGGCGGGTTCCGCTTCAGCGCCGGCTTCGGGCGCTACCTGTCCCGCTACGTCCGCCACGGCATCGGTGTCCACCACGCCGGCATGCTGCCCAAGTACCGCCTCCTGGTGGAGAAGCTGGCCCAGGACGGCCACCTCAAGGTCGTGTGCGGCACCGACACCCTCGGCGTGGGCATCAACGTGCCCATCCGCACGGTGGTCTTCACTCAGCTCTGCAAGTACGACGGCAGCCGGACCCGCCTGCTCAGCGCCCGGGAGTTCCACCAGATCGCCGGCCGGGCGGGGCGGGCCGGCTACGACGTGGCCGGCACGGTTTGGGCTCAGGCCCCCGAGCACGTCATCGACAACGAGCGGGCCCTGGCCAAGGCCGACGACAGCGGCAAGAAGCGCCGCAAGGTGGTGCGCCGCAAGGCCCCCGAGCGGGGCTTCGTGCCCTGGAACGAGGAGACCTTCACCCGCCTCCAGGTGGCCGAGCCCGAAGCCCTCACCTCCAGCTTCACCGTCTCCCACGCCATGGTGCTCAACGTCTTGGACCGCAAGACGGGTGGGGTCGCCGCCGCCCGGCGCCTGCTGGTCGACAACCACGAGCCTCGAGCCGCCCAGCGCCACCACATCCGCCGGGCCGTGTCCATCGCCCGCTCCCTCCTGGCCGCTGGCGTCATCGAGCGCGTCATGCACGACGGGGTCGTCGACGCCCGGGTGAACGTCGATCTCCAGTCGGACTTCTCGCTGAACCAACCACTGTCGCCGTTCGTGCTCCACGCCCTGGCCCACCTCGAGCGCGACTCGCCCAGCTACGCCCTCGACGTGCTCAGCCTGGTGGAAGCCACGCTCGAGAACCCCAAGGCCGTGCTGGCCGCCCAGCTCTCCAAGCTCAAGGGGGAGACCGTCGCCGCCCTCAAGGCCCAGGGCATGGAGTACGAGGAGCGCATGGCCATCCTCGACACCCTCGAGCACCCCAAGCCTCTACGGGAGCTGACCTACGGCCTCTTCGACGCCTACCGCCTCGTGCACCCTTGGGTGGAGGACCACAACATCTCTCCCAAGTCGGTGGCGCGCGACCTCTACCAGCAGGCCATGACCTTCGCCGACTACATCGACCACCACGGCCTGGCCCGCTCCGAGGGCCTGGTGCTGCGCTACCTGGGGGACGCCTACAAGGGACTGGCCCAGACCGTTCCCGAGGAGGCCAAGACCGACGAGGTGATCGACTTGACGGAATGGCTGGGCGAGACCGTCCGCCAGGTCGACTCCAGCCTGCTCGACGAGTGGGAGCTGCTGCGCACCGCCGTCGTGGCCATTCCCGAGCTGGCCACGACCGCGGCGGCCCTGGCCGAAGGCCCTCCGCCGGTTACGGCCAACACCAGGGCCTTCCGGGTGATGGTCCGCAACGAGCTGTTCCGCCTCGTGGAGCTGATCTCCCGGCGTTCCTACTGGCGCGTGGCCGAGCAGGGCCATTGGGACGCCGCCCGATGGGAGGCGGCCCTGGCCCCCTACTGGGAGCGCCATGCCAGCATCGGCACTGGCGCCCCGGCCCGGGGACCGGCGCTGTTCCAGGTGGACGAGCGGGCCGACCACTGGCTGGTCCGCCAAGTTCTCGACGACCCCGAGGGCGACCACGACTGGGCGCTCTGGGCCCGGGTCGATCTGCCCGCCTCGGACGAAGCCGGTGCCCCGGTGGTGCAGGTTCTGGGAGTCTCAGACGACCCCACCGTCCCCGAAGACACCGACCCCAGCCCCTGACCATCAAGGGCTGGGGGGCGAGGTGGGCGTGGTGGCCTCCTCACCGGCGGCGGCCAGGGCACCAGCCAGGGCCTGGCCAGCCCGGACCCGGTGGCGAGCGGGTACCACCCGCTCGGCCGCTACCTCGGTACGACTCTGGGTGACGCCACCAACCCGGAAGAAGCGGCGGCGTACCCGGCCCACCACCACGACCTCTTCGTCGACGGCGAGGTCGGCCGCCGTGGCCGGCGCCTCCATCCACGACACCGGAACCGACTCCGCCCGTTGCCCAGGACGGGCCACACTGACCTCATAGGTGACGAGGTGATCGCCTGAGGGCATCCGCCGCTGCTCAGGCACCCGGGACAGACGGCCCCGGAGAATAACGAGGTTCATGACGCTTCCCCTTCCAGTGGTACTGGATTCGCTGGGGGAAGCTCAACACCACTCTAGTCGAGGGGTGCGACACCGAACCTCGGAGCACTGGTCCTAGTGGAGCGAACGGTACCGCTCCCACGCCCCCGGGAACTCGGCATCGGCCTCGAGCACCCGACGCAGGAGCTGGCGGGCCCGAGCGATGTCGCCGGCCTGCTCGTGCACCGCGGCTAGGGCGTACCAAAGACGAAGATGGTGCTCCCGGGGCTTGCGCACCTCCACCGGTCCCTGCTCGAGCAACCTGATGGCGCCGGCCGGATCGCCCCTATCGGCCAGCGCCGCCGCCATGACGATCCGGCCCTCGATGACCACCGCCGGTGACGCCTCCCCCTGGCGCAGCTCCTCCCAGAGACGGTCGACCTCGTGGCGGTGTCCCAGCGCCCGCCGACAGTCAGCCAGCACCGGATGGTGCTCCACCGAGCCGGCCAGACGTTCAGCCGCTTCCAGCTCGCCGATGGCTGCTCGCCACCGACCGAGGCGGTACAGCGAGAGACCGTGGAGCTCTCGCACCGCCGCCACCTCAGGTGCGGTACGCGCAAGTGGTTCGAGGATCTTGCGGGCCTCGCCGTAACGCTCGCGCCGGTATGCCCGGGCGGCTTCCTTCAGCCTCCTGGCCGTGCGCTCAACTTGGTTCGGAGCGTTGCGCTCCAACTCAGCCGCCACCTCGGGCGGGATACGCAGGCGGGCGCCACCCTCGGAGCGACCTCCCCGCCGAGGCTCTCCCGCCAAAACCTTCCCATCGACCGGACCTTCGTCGATCCACCCGTCATCGGTGCGGACCGGCCGCGAGACGGGCCGCTCCTCCCGAGGCGTCCTGGCCTCCCCTTCCGACTCCTCGAGGACACGAGTCCCCTTGCGGGCCACGCTGCCC
>JALZNY010000244.1 GCA_030857525.1 Actinomycetota bacterium | reverse complement strand
GACCCCAGCGCCAGAGCCGACCCCACACCCGATCGTCCGGCGCCAGGTAGCAAGTCGTTGCCCACCGACGTGGCCATCGACCACGACAACCCGTCCGCCGAGCGCCACACCTCGGGTCCCTGGCCCGGGCGCTCGACCACCGCCTGTACTTCGGCGCCAGTGTCGACCACGGCCACCACCCGCTCGACCCCCGGCCTGGTGAACAGGTCGGGATCGTCGATGGCCCGCACCCAACGCCGGCCCGAGAAGGACTGCCAGGCGACGGTCTCCTCCCCGCCGTCGATCGTCGGGTCGCCAGTGGGGCCCACACCGAAGGCGACGAAGCCGTAGCGGGTGGCGCCGATCGTGGTCATGCCCGGACCGGGGTCGACGTCCGCCCGCTCCCATACCAGCCCGTCGAGCGACACCCACGCCGCCGCCCGACCGGCATCGGCGCCCACCGCAACCCACCCCCCGCCAGCGGGATCGGCGACCACGTCGACGAAGGAGGCGGACTCGGGCACCTGGCTGGGATCGGGCAGGGTCTGCTGCCAGGTGCGGCCGTCGGACGACCACCAGACGGCGGGGCGACCGTCGTTGGCACCCACGGCGACGATGCGCGCCCCCACCCCGGGTACCACCCCGGTGGCGGCCGCCGCCATGCGCTGGTCACCGGGGCCAGCGAGGACGGACCGCTCGAGCGCCACCCGCTCCAGCGCCGGAGGGGGCGGCTGTGTGGTGGTCGTGGCCCGCACGGGCGCGTCGGCCGCCGACGTCTCGGGAGGGCCGGCACCAGCCGAGCAGGCGGCCAGGAGCAGAGCGAGCAGCATGGCCGCGACCAAACGAGGGCGAAGCCGCAGCACGCCGGGGAGGCTAGGTCGGCGAGGCGACCAAGCCGAGGCGGCGAAGGTCCCGCTCGATGGCCGTCCCTGGTCGGCGCCCGCTACGGGTGGCCAAGGTGGCCCACCCCAACAGGATGAGCAGGGCCACCACCTCGGCGACCACGGCGACGAAGGCGATCGAATCCCAGCGGGCCTCGCTGAACCCGAACAGCGTCGCCTGCCGGCTGTAGGCGAAGGCCAAGAGGGTGCTGAAGGATAGAACCATGCCGGCGAGGGCGGAGGCGAAACCTCCGCGTACCAACAGCAGACCGGCCACCACCACGGCGATGGCAGCGTTGACGAGGAACAGGGGACCGATCACCTCGACGTCTCGGTAACCGTCGAGCCAGCGCAGGACGTGGGTGGCACCTTGGATCAGGATCAGCGCGGCGGCGAGGACACGCAGGGACCGGTCGAGAGCGGGGGGCATTCGACTCCTCCTTGTCAGCCTCGACACGGTAGCGACGGTCGCTACGGTCTCCACCGATGGACGAGCGCCCGCCGCGCCGGCCCGGGCGGCGCCAGGTGCTCCTGGTGAGCGTCGGCCTCGCCGTGGTGGCGGCCTCGGCGGTGGCCGGCAACGCACTGGCGCCGACGTTGCTGGTCAGCCACCCACTGCTGCTGCTGGCGCTCAACACCACGACCCGGCACCTGATCCTGACCTCGAACAGCGTCGACCTCATCCCCTACCTGGTGGTCGGGCTGGGCCGGCGGCTGCTGGAGGACCCGTTCCTGTTCCTGCTCGGGCGCTGGTACGGCGACGAGGCCATCGCCTGGGTCGAGGCCAAGGTGGGTGGGGGCCGCGCGCTGCGCTGGGTGCAGGGCCACTTCCACCGCGTCGGATGGCTCTTGGTGGCGCTGGCCCCGGGCGGGGTGGTGTGTGTGCTGGCCGGCGCTTCCCGGATGCCTGCCGCGTTGTTCCTGGTCCTCAACATCGTCGGCACCGTGGCCTCGATCCTGGTGTGGCGTCGCTTCGGCGACGTCTTCGCCGGGCCCGTCGACGCCACCGTGGCCTTCGTGGCCGACAACGTCGTCGTCCTCACCGCTGCCTCGGTCGTCCTCACCGGCATCTACGTGGTTCACCGGCGTCGACGGCGTGGCGCACCGGCGTTGCCCGACGACACCCAGCCTCGGTAGTGTCGCTACGAGCATGAGTGAGTCACGCACCCGTACTGAGCGAACCCCCAAGGACTACTGGCTTCTGGAGTCGCTCGGTCGCCAGGCCGGGGTCATGGCGAGGATGGTCGGCGTCGCTAGAGGCGACGGAGGCGGCCTGCCCGCCAACGGGTTGGCCGGTGACGAGGTCGCCGCCGCCCTGGCCTGGCTGGGCGTGCAACGCCAGGCCGCACGCTTCGGACGCAACCTCGCGGCCCGATCCCGGGGGCGCCTGGCCGAACGCTGGCACGACGAGCTAGCCGGCCACGGGCGGCTGCTCGAGGACCACCGCGACCAAGCCGGACAGGCCCTGGCCAGGCTCGACCCCGCGGTCGTGGCTCAGGCCCAGGCTCGCCTGGGCCTGCGGGTCGCCGTGGTGGGCAAGGGCGGCGCCGGCAAGTCCATGATCTCGGGCACCTTGGCCCGTCTCCTCGCCCGCCGGGGCCGCCACGTCCTGGCCGCCGACCTCGACACCAACCCCGGGTTGGCCTTCAGCCTCGGCGTCCCCCCCACCGCGGGGGGCCTGCCCGCCGAGGCGGTGGAGGAACACGCCGGCGCGGCCTACGGGTGGCGGCTGCGATCGGGCCTGAGCCCCGCCGACGCGGTGGAGCGCTTCACCCTCACCGCTCCCGACGGCGCCCGCTTCCTGCCCCTGGGCAAGATCGACACGGTCGACAAGCAAGGCCCCAAGCGCACGCTCGTGGCCCTCCTCGAGATCCTGCTCGGCTTCGGCGACCCCGGCTGGGACATGGTCGGCGACCTCGAGGCCGGGCCCACAACCCCCTTCGAGCGCTACCACGCCTTCGCCGATCGGGCGATCGTGGTGGTGGGCCCGGCCTGGCGCTCGGCCATGACCGCCCGTCGCCTGCTCCCCCTGGTGGCCGACGTGCCCACCATCGTGGTGGCCAACCGCTTTCGCGACGAGCCCGACCACCCAGGCCTGGCCCCGACCGTGCGCATCCCCTTCGACGCCGAGGTGGCCGACGCCGAACGTCGGGGTCTGGCTCCCATAGACGTCTGCCCCGACTCCCCCACCATCGCCGCCATCAGCCACCTGGCCGATGTGCTGACCCGTCAACACGGCGGCAAGGCCCACGCCCACGACCATCAGGAGGTACCGCTGTGAAGATCGCCATCACCGGCAAGGGAGGGTCGGGCAAGAGCACCATCTCCGGCGCCCTGTGCCGCCACCTGGCTCAGGCCGGCCACCGGGTGATCGCCGTCGACGGCGACCCCAACCCCAACCTCGGGATCTCCCTCGGCGTCAAGCGGGAGCAGGTGGAATCAATGGAGCCCATCCTCAACGCCCTCATCGCCGTGGGCCACACCCACAACGATCCCACCCCCGACCCTGAGGACCTGCTCGATCGCTACGGCCTCGATGCGCCCGGTGGGGTGCGCCTGGTGG